>CAIVGO010000525.1 GCA_903905445.1 uncultured Bacteroidota bacterium | reverse complement strand
GTAAATCCGCGTTCATCGAGGGCTTCCCGAATGTAGCCCACGCGGCCATCCATCATATCGGAAGGGCCCAGCATATCAAATCCGGCTTCCGCCTGCGCTACGGACATGCGCGCGAGGATGGGCAGGGTTTCGTCGTTGACAATCGCGCCGTTGCGCACTAAGCCGTCGTGCCCGTCGCTGCTGTAAGGATCCATCGCCACATCGCTGATAAGGCAACACTCAGGAAAACGTTGTTTGATGGCGCGGGCCGTGTGCAGGTAAAAATTATCCGGATCGGCACCGTAATCGGCCGTCGGGGTTTTCAAATGATCAGCTACGGCTGGGAACAACACAAAATTGGTAAGTCCAACCGCCATACACGATTCAATTTCGAGCAATAACTGGTCGGGTGAAAAACGGAACACGCCCGGCAAAGACTTGATTTCCTGCTTAATGTGCTGTCCATCCACCAAAAACAGCGGATAAATCAGGTGTTGCGGGTGCAAATGGGTTTCAACGGCCATGTTTCGGATGGCGGCAGACTGGCGGTTGCGACGTGGACGTGCGAGCATAAGGCAGGAGTGTTTTAATAAAGCCCAAAGGTACGGCGGTATTTATGGGATGGCGTCCGAGCACACGAATGTGACAAAGAACTGTATAAAAAAACAGGGCACCGACCAATTGCTTGGTAGCACCCTGTATAACCCCAAAAAACCAAATGAAAACTTCTTTATGAAAACGCTATAAAAGCGGCATTTATAGTCAACGCAAAGTGGTTATGAAAACAGCTGGCTTCTAATCCATTGAAAATCAATTTTTATCCATCCATCCATCAAATCCATTTAAATCTGGGTCTAGCCTATTTATATCATTCCGAAAAATGATGGGCAAATGTAACAGTGTTTTTAAAAAATCCTTATCCCTACAATTATTTTTTTTCAAAAATGACAATACCCAAATGGCACGGTTTGCATGTCTGGGTTGATCCGCTAAATGCGTATCTTTGCAAGGCTAAGCATATACAATGAAAAACTTAACCAATAGTTTACATTTCCGCCCTTTATTTAGCCAAACATTCGGTTTAAGCCGATTTGGGCGGCGTTTTATCCTTTTAGGAGGAATCTTTGCGTTGGTGGGCTTAAGTTGCGGACAACGCAAGGAAGCCATCGTTCAGCAAAAAATTGCAGAGAAAACACAGGCATTTCGCAGTAAAAAATCGGCAGAATGTCGGGAATCGCTGTTAATGTTGGCTGAAAAAAGGGTCGATTCCTTGTTGCTTGCCGAGGCCCAACAGCAATTATTAGACTCTTTATCCCGTTCCAAGCCGGGCCGACCTGCCCGCCCGGTGAAAGTGCCGCCCATTGATTCACTGGCGGTAGGGCCCTTATTTGATCTGTAGGCTTGTTCCAGTGGCTGTCAGGCAACTTTAAGGCGGTATAAAACGCCAATAACACAATGCTTTTCAGGGACGCTTGCTTGGTTTTCGCATATCATGGTGTTTTGTTGCTGCTTGCCGGGCTATTTAACCGCGCAAGAGCACATCGAGGTATGCGCGCGATGGGGTTTTGCATCGTTTTTGGAGCGCTCCCGAGTTGGGTTTCAGCCCAGTCTGACATACCTCGTTCCAATTTACAGTGGAAGGTGATGGATGCCCTGATACCTGTTCAACTTATTGACAGTCAAACCGTTTATTTATTTAGCAACCAGATATTCGATGTCCAAAGTGGCAATCCAATCGATCCCAAAAATTGGAAAATTCAGAACAATCAACTTTTTCTGGATACCACTTTGTTGAAACAACAATATCCCGATTGCAGGCAAATCAAATTGCAATACCGGCGGATGCCTGTTAACCTGGGCGCTCCGATTACACG
>CAIVGO010000524.1 GCA_903905445.1 uncultured Bacteroidota bacterium | reverse complement strand
TGCACCGTTTTCAGCCGCTGCTTTTGGCTTCGGACCGCGCTTTTTAGGCTCGCTCGATATTGCTGCACCGTTTTCAGCCGCAACTTTTGGCTTCGGACCGCGCTTTTTAGGCTCGCTCGATATTACTGCACCGTTTTCAGCCGCAACTTTTGGCTTTGGACCGCGTTTTTTAGGCTCGCCCGATATTGCTGCACCGTTTTCAGCCGCAACTTTTGGCTTTGGACCGCGTTTTTTAGGCTCGCTCGATACTGCTGCGCCATTTTCAGCCGCAACTTTTGGCTTCGGACCGCGCTTTTTAGGCTCGCTCGATACTGCTGCGCCATTTTCAGCCGCTGCTTTTGGCTTTGGACCGCGCTTTTTAGGAGCGTCCGTAATGGAAGCCGTTTCAATAATTGGTTTCAATTTCGGCTTCGGACCGCGTTTTTTTGGACCTTCTTCCAGGAAGGAAGGCACTTCTGTGGCAGGTGCACTGTCTGTAGACTCTTCAGCGCGATAGGACAAACCTTTTCCAGGCTCGTACTGTTCGCCATTCAAAATTAATTTGAGGTGTGCAAGGTGGTGACGTGCGTGCCAGGCGTAGGCACCAATCGCATCCTGAAGCATAACAATGCGTTTCATTTCAGGATGGAAATAGCCGCGGTTGAGGTCATCGGCGCTCAAAGATTCCAGGAAATACTCCCAGCGCTTGGTAAGTGCGGCAATTAATTTGAGGGAAATTTTGATTGGGCCCGATCTTCCATCTTCGGTTTCTGCCCAGTTAGCCTCCAAATAAGGTTTAATAATTGGAGTAGACTCTGTAACCGCAAGTTTCATTCGAATGTAGGCGTTTACGCTACTGTCCGCCAAGTGATGTACAATTTGACGCGCCGTCCATCCACCTTTTCGGTAAGATTTATCTAATGCATCACTATTTAGTTTTTTTAGGATTTTTTTTAAATCATCCGGGAGTTCGGAGATTGTTTTAATGTGCCTTCGAGTTTCATCGAACGTGTAAGAATTTCCGTATTCGTATTTTCCTACGGGATAACGGAGTGCATCTGAGTGTTTCATTTTTAAATGAATTGAATGAACTTAGTATAAAATAACAATAACTGGATAAAAAAATCCAATCATTGGTGCAAGGATCTTGTTTATCAGAATCGTAATTGTTTTTTCAGAACGCACGTATATACTTCCCGCTGTATAGTTTAGTGCAAGTTATCCTGATGGTTCAATATACTTACAGAAACCTAATGTGTTCCTGTATAAATGCTTGATATACAAGCAGATTGTTCAGCAGAGGATTGGTCTATTTTAATTTCGCAAAGGTAGTTCTGAATTAAATAATATGCAATAATAAAAAACATGCCAACAATGTATTGACCATTTAAAAACAATAATTTTAATCTAAATAAACAATAAAACATTGATTATAAACAACTTATATAAAGATGGCGAAAATGTTAAATATTTGTAATAATTTAAAAATACCGATTTATTTGGAACAAATTTTGTTAAATAAATTAAAATTTTGCTTTGTGGTGTGACATTAAGTTGTCATTTGTCGTTGTACTAAAAACAAAAAAACATGATTCGTATGAGATTTTCACTGTTTTTGTTGGTTCTAATCGTAGCAACCAGTGCATGCAGTACGGTAAAAACCACCCCAAAGACCCCGATTAGTCCCAAAGGAGCCGAAATGCAGTTGCGCAAAGACATCATTGGCTACGCTAAAAATTATGTGGGCAGCCCTTATAAATATGCTGGCGGGAGTCCCAAAACAGGTTTTGACTGTTCGGGTTTTACAACATTTATCATGAAAGAATATGGTATTACCTTATCTCCGGCTTCTGCGGAACAGGCCAAGCAAGGCAAGCCCATAGATTTATCGACGGCCAAACCAGGCGATCTTTTATTTTTTAAAGATGGAAACCGCATTCAACATGTAGCACTTATTACAGAGCATAATAAGGACGGCATCATATGTATTCATAGTACAAGTAGCCGCGGTGTAATTATCGAGAACGTATCTACCTCGTCCTATTGGAAGCCAAAGATTTCCTTTGCAAAGGATGTTATTAATAGCAAATAAAGCACTTTTGCATGGTTTTAGACACCAAATATAAATAAATAGAGCCATCATCGACGGATCGAGATGGCTCTATTTGTTTTATTTTCCGGCGTGGTTTTTTACATAAAACCAGTTACGGCCAGCATTTTAAAGCAATTTACTAGTTGTTTTCAAACACCAATTTGCGTTTTACAAAACCTTGCTCGAACAGAATTTGGGCAAAATACAACCCATTTGCCAATCCATCCCGCTGCATTGTAAAGGTTTCTGCATCGATATTGTTGATGGTGCGTACAACGCGGCCATTGATATCAAATACCAGGATAGCGCGGATTGCTTCTTCTGCATTGAAAACAATAGCGGAAGTAGCAGGAACTGGTGCTACTGTCAAACCAACTTCCAAACCAGCAATTTCCTTTGTATTAACGAAACCGCAAGGCAAGCCCAGTGCCAGGCAAGCGCGTGGTGCGTAGTAACGGATGATGGTGTCGATGTAGAGTTGTGCAGGCGCAGCTACAGTGTTGCAGTCTGCAGGTGCATTCGCAAAGGTTGTCCATTCCCAAGGAGCAGAGTTTGTAGCCGCTTGTGGCAGTGGGAACAAGCCATTACGGCCACCATTGCGTGCATTCGCTACGGCACCGTATGGGTCAACACTTGCAGGAATACCGTCGAAGATCGCATTGTTACCGAATTTTTTCACGATGCTTTGAACATCGTTTGCGCCAGATACCTCTACCACAGGTTCGTTGGTAGTAGGAACGATCAGGATATCCGTACCATAAGGCGCGAATGGATCAGCTGGAACCTGGTAGCTGATGATTGGGTTATCACCTGCTTGCATCCAGAGGCTATCGCCCAATGCGCCGCCTGTGTGTACGCACAACTGGAAATCAGAAGAATAGCCAGGGTGATTTGGCACTGCGAGTGTGTCACCGATTGGGTAAGCGCCACCCGTTGCCTGGTTGTAGAATGCGTCGGATACGTGTGGGCCGCTTGTGCCGTAAATGTTACCGTTGTAGGCTTCCAAAACCATGGGCAACCAATTGTTTGGTGCAGGCAAGCCTGTTGGCAATTGGAATTTGTACGGTGTTGAAGTGGTGATAATTTCGCTGTACTTATCGAGCGAGTTAGCAGCCAAAGAGATGTAACCACCTGTTCCTTGTCCCCAAACTACAATTTTAGAAGTATCTACACGGAATGGATTGCCACTTAATTCAGCCGTTTTTTTGAAGTAACGAATGCAAGTACGCACGTCCTGTACACCGCGGTAAGCAGCATTGATCAGGGTAGCACGGCGTGTTAATTCGCCGGTTGGACCAGAAGCGATTGGGTTCCAGCCCGTGCGATAGTCTGCAACTGCCACTACATAACCCATTTTCGCCAACCGTGTAGCGAATTCGTCAGCAGCAGCATCATTAATGGTACCACCGCAAGAGCCGTTTTGTGGGAAAGGCAGGAAGTTACCCGTGTGCAGGTAAATCACCAATGGACGTGCAGTTTCAACGTCACCTTCAGGCTGGTACAAGTTCATCACCAATGGTTGGCGTGCAGTATGGCCCGTTACAGCAAGCGTAAGTGCTGTAAAGTTCGTGCCATAAGGAACGTTGGTGGTTTTAGTTGCCGCCGTAAATACTTGCTCAATGTAACGTTGCGCATTTGCCTGACCGACAAAAGCGCACAACAAAAGCAGGAGTGTTAATTTTTTCATGTGAATTAAAATTTTGTGATAAACAGGTTTTAATTGAAAAGGCAATTCGGGGTTTTATTTCTTAGCAAAATCATAAACCATTGAAAGGTAAGCCATTCTACCAATTCGAGGGCCTCCATAGGTTTGAAATTGTTGATTGTTCAATAAATTGGCTGCACCTAATTTGAAGGTCATGTTCCACTTTGGAATCAGGCAATTCACCTGTGCATCCAGCAAATCGTAAGTTGGAATTTGTCCGGTAAATTGTGGAGAACCCTCAAAGGTAAAACCTTGTACCCACTTATAATTCACATTGAAGCCCCAAAACGTATTTCCCTTCAATATTTTTAAGTTAATGTCCCGTCCCGAAAAGCCAATGTTGTATTTATGGGCAGGCGTATTGAAGGCCGGAATGATGGGATCTGTTTCGGCAGTGTTCAATTTATTCCAGGAATAATTGGTTTGCACCATAAAATATTTCCAGAAGTAATAATTCAAACCGATTGCAAATCCTTGTGTTGTAACGGTTTGTGTTGCATTAGAAGCGACGCGCCAAACCTTGATATTTTCCGGCAAGCCAATGCTGTTGAAATCGGCCGTAAGCCCAATGTTATACCCTATAAAATCGTTGTAAATGCTGTAATAGTAGCTTGCATCCATATAAAGATGATCAAACAGGGTAGTCCGATATCCGATTTCAAAGGTTTTTACTTTTTCGGGCTGGATGGGATTCAAATTATTGTACACCAATTTGCTGCGGTCCAACAGGTTGCGGTATTCATTGAACGATTCAATGGTAATCAGGCTGTCAAATCCGTCGAGATTTCCAATTAACGTGGCGCGTCCTACATTCAAATTCAAGTACTGATCGGCCAGGGTCGGGTTGCGAATGGCGGATGAGAAGGACAAACGCAAGAAATTATTGGGGCTTGGATTCCAAACCACCGAAGCGGCAGGGGTATAGATAAAATCAAAATTTTGGTTTTTATCCACCCGGATGGTTCCGTTTAATTTGAAATCGCCAAAATTTTGCTCTGCACCTACATAAGCGCCAAATTCAGAATTGATAATTTTGATGTCATTGGTGTCTTTAAAGACCGTTCCATCAGAAACGGGGCGGTACTGCCGGAAGTTGGCGCCCACAATAATTTCATCAATAAAGGTTGGGGTAAAATGGTACTCGCCGTGCAAATGGTACAAAGCTGATTTATCATAAAAACGGGTTCCGCCTTCCTTAGAATTTGATTTCCGTGAAATGATGTCATTAAACAAGGAATCGAAACGCGCTGTACCGGGTTGGTAAAAATCATTTGATTCAGCCGCGTTTGTACTCGCTAAGTCAGCAAAAGCCGCTGCCTGGTTATGGTAACCTGTTAGTAATTCCTGGTTATCGGCTTGCCAGGCTTCCAAGGCTTGCGAATCCCCTGGGCCATAGCCTTGTGCTTTCATTTTATTAAACACCCCGCCCAGGCTGTTCAAACCCCACCAGCGCCGGTAATCTGCATCCCATTGGGCGTCGGTCTTGGCGTATTGTTGCAGTTTAAGGGCCGTGAAATAAGGGTCGTAAGAATTTCCCGCATCCTCAAACGTTGCATAGGCGCGTATGAAATACTTGTCGAGTTTGGTCAATTCGATACGCTCCTGGAAAAACAGGATATTCCGCAAACTAAATCGGTTATCGCCTTGATAAACCGTAGTACCAGTTCCGAAACTGGATGCGAAAATCAGTTGTGGCGACTGGTTTTCCTGGCTTGGGCGCAACCGGAAATGCAAGGCAGCACTTGATTTTATATTTTTTGTGTCGTAATCCACCAGATCAACCTCCTTATACCCTGTGCGATGGTACACGTTCAAACCAGCGCGCGAAGAATATAAATCGGAGGGAGAGGTAAAATCGTAAGACGTTTCGTCGCCATATATATTAACGGCGTTGTTGCGGCCTGGGTTTTCGTTCGGTTGGAAGATGTTGCCCGTGGTCGTCCCAGTTACGGCATCATAATTATCGGCCTGCCAATCATCTGCGCGCAAAGCGAAGAAATTGAGTTTAAAGGCCATAAAATCATGTCCGCTTTTGTTTTTGAATGCTTCTGCATATCGGAATGCGCCTTCGAGCAAATTGCGTTCGGCACCTTTGAGCGAAACACTGAGCCCTTTTAATACAAAAGGATCTTTGGTGCGCATGCTGATTACCCCGTTGAATGCATTCGGGCCATAAAAAGCCGAGCTGGCACCTACAATCAGATCTACTTTTTGCACATCCAGATCCGAAGCCCCGAGGAAATTACCCAAAGAGAAGTTGAGACCAGGCGCCTGGTTATCTACACCATCAATGATTTGAAGGGAGCGAACCGGACTGGTAGAGTTGAAGCCGCGTGTATTGATGATCGTAAAACCAAGCGACGCAGTGGTCAAATCCACGCCTTTAAGGTTGCCGAGGCCATTGTAAAAACTTACTGCTGCGGTTTGCTTAATGGCAATTGCATCTAAGTTTTCTACGGTAAGCGGCGCTGCTTTTTGTTTGTCATCAATCCGTTGTCCGCGCACAACTGCTTCTTCAATCACAATTTGATTGGTTTGCATTTTTATTTGAATGCGCTGTGCTGCTTCCGTCACGATTACTTCCTGCGTGGAATAACCGGTATAGGCAACCCTGATCGTGGCGGGGAGTTTTGGCACTTTCAGAATAAAGTTGCCATCATAATCCGAAATGGTACCGCCGCCGCCTTCTGCTACCAGCGCGAGGGCAGCCCCAATGAGGGTTTCACCTGTTTCTGCATCCAGGACTTTGCCACGAAGTGTAACTTGCGCCTGTGCGGAAATACTTCCGAATACCAGACACAATAAATTGAAAATCAAAATTTTGTAGAATTGCTTCATACGGGCTTTCTCTTATTTTCCAATAATACTTTTCTCAAACAGGTTTTTGAACAAACGCTATTCGCCTTGCAAATAAATAAAGAAAATTTGATTTCAGAATGAAAATAGCAACACAACACTAAAATGAGCAAAATGCGCTTAATTTTTTTGCAAAAAAGCCCCATTTTACCTATGTGAACATGGGCTATTCCGAACGCAGCACATACCCCTGGCCAAACTGGGTATGAATCAGTTTCTGTTCGAAGCCTTTATCTACCTTGTTGCGCAGGTAGTTTACATACACTTCGATCAGGTTGGTGCCTGTGTCAAAGTCGAGGTCCCAAACCTTTTCAGCGATTTCAACCTTGGAGAGTACTTTACCGGGGTTGCGCATCAGGTATTCGAGCAGGGCCATTTCACGGGGCGTCAGGTTGATGGGTTTCCCTTCTCGCCGCACCGTTTTGGCATCCAGGTCCAACTCGATGGTGGCAAAGCGCAGTATATTTTCGGTCGTTTGAAAACCGGCAGATTTACGGCGAGCGAGTGCTTTAACGCGTGCAAGAAACTCTCGAAATTCAAAAGGTTTGGTGAGGTAATCGTCGGCGCCAGCCTCCAACCCGGTTATTTTATCTTCCAATTCACCCAGCGCAGAAAGAATTAGCACCGGTGTTTGAATGCCTTTTTTGCGCAATAGCCGACACAGTTCAAGACCATTAATTCCAGGAACAATGATATCCGACGAAATCACATCATAGACATTTTGCGCTCCCAGTCGCAATCCAGTTTCACCATCGTATGCGATATCTACAGTCCAGCCATGCTCTTCCAGCCCCTGTCGTACCGACTGCAGGGTTTTTATTTCATCTTCAATGACCAAGATGCGCATAATCAATCCATTAAGATGGTCGCGAAAGTGCGAATTTGAGCGGTAAAAATAGGACAAATTAACGCTCTAAGGGTTTTCTAAGGAAAAACTAAAGTAAAATTAAGCCAAAACGCGAAAAATCCTACTGTATTTGCACCTGAATAATTTAAAAAAGAAGTACACATGAAGCAATTACTAACACTGTTGTTACTATCCGGCATGTTTTTGCATGCAAGTGCCCAATCATTGACTGATGGGGTTTTTATGGATAAAAAGTTTCTTTGCGTTGGGGTTCAATACAACCACGATGCCTGGGAGGAGTATTGGGAAGGTGATTTATTGCGTAAAAACGGCAATATTGGCACTGTTTCTACCCAAAGTGCCGCGATCATGGCCAATTATGGCATTTTTAACCGCCTAAATGTGATCGCGATGTTGCCCGTTGTTTGGACGGAAGCCAGCGCAGGTACGCTCACAGGGCAACGCGGCTTGCAAGACCTGACCCTTGCGCTCAAATACAAGGCCTACGAGACGGCCGTATTGGGTGGCAAATTTTCGGCACAAGTAGTTGCGGGTGCCTCCTTGCCAACCACCAATTATGTAGCCGATTACTTGCCACTTTCTATTGGGTTGCACAGCAAAACCTTGTTTGGACGTGGTATTTTGCACTATATCGGTGAAAAACACCTTACCTTTTTACTGAGTGGCACCTACATCGCCCGCTCTAATGTGGACATTGACCGCACTTCCTATTACACCACCCAACAAATTTATTCCACCGAGGTAGAAATGCCGAATGCGGCACAATTTGCGTTTCGGGGCGGTTACTATAGTTTCCGTTGGGGCGCAGAATTGCTGGCAGAACACAACGCCACCTTGGGAGGCTTTGATATTCGTCGGCAGGACATGCCTTTTCTTTCCAACAACATGGATGCCACCCGTGTAGGCGCGCAAGCATTTTACCGCCTGCCATTCTTGGCCGATTTGCAGGTAATCGGTACCGTTATGCAAACTGTTCAAGGCCGCAACGTGGGTAAGTCACTTACCTGGTCGGCTGGCGTTACCAAGTTTTTCGGATTTGCTAAAAAGCAATAACCCGGAGCATCCTGCATTCATTAACCAACCTCTAATTCAATTTTTAATATAAATATGAAAAAAATTGCACTTTTTGCAGCTTTATTCCTCGCAGCGAGCTTTGCCTTTTACGCCTGCGATAAGGAAATCACGGAAAACCTGACGACCCTGAACCAGTTGACACCTGCAAATCAGGATCTGAATGCCAAAAACTGGAAACCAGTGGTGTTGCTTACCCCCGATGAGGTAGCGCTTGCGGCCCCTACTGCTGCCAATTCTGCGGAATACACGCAGGAAGTCGCCGATACCAAAAACGCAGTAAATAATGCAACTGCAGCCCAAAAAGAAGCCATTGCTTATTGGAGCGCGGGCAGTGTATTGCGTTGGAACGAAATTTTGCGCGAATTGGTTGCCAAACACAACCTGGCACCTGCGCCGAATGCCGATAACACTTATTCTTTTCCAGATGCTAACAATCCGTTCAACTACCCTACTTTCCCGTTTGCCAACCCGCCTTACTCCGCGCGCGCTTATGCATATGCTGCGGTAGCACAATATGATGCATTGGTTGCAGCTTGGCATTACAAAAACCTGTACAACCGCGCTTCGGCTTACAATACGGATGCATCGATTGCTGCATTAGTGCCTAAAAACGCTTTACCAGGTTATCCCAATGAAGATGCGGTGGCAGCAGGTGCGGCTTTTGTGATTTTGCGCAACCTCTTCCCAGGCGACACTACATTCATCAACGAAAAAGTAGCAGAGGCGGCCAATTACAAAAAATGGGCTGGTGCAGCGGTTAGTTCTGATATCAGTGCAGGTTTGACACTCGGCAAAGCAGTTGCCAACAAAGTTTTGAACCGTGCAAAAGCGGATAAAATGCGATTTGCAATCGGCTCGGCTACGATTTGGGACAGCCTTACCCAATCTGCGGTGATCCGCGGTGAAACACCTTGGATCAGCTTGGATTCCCCTAAACGTCCGCCTATGTTGCCGCTTTTTGGTCAGGTAAGACCCTGGTTATTTGCCGCAACAGATATTGCTGTTGTGCGGCCTGCGGCTCCACCTTCTACCAAATCGGCCGAATTTCAGGCACAATTGGCAGATGTAAAAAGACAATGCGATCCGAACGACCGCGAAAAAATGAGAATTGTGCACTATTGGGCCGATGGAACGGGTACTTATACCCCACCAGGGCACTGGAATTACTTCGCAGCAGAATTGGTATATAAAGCCCAACAAAGCGAAGTACGCGCGGCACGCACCTTTGCTTTGCTGGGGATGAGTTTGATGGATGCGGGCATCACTTGCTGGGATACCAAATACTTCTATATGGTACCGCGCCCGACACAAGTGGATCCAGACATTAAAACCCTGACTGGTGTGCCCAATTTCCCAGCCTACACCTCTGGCCACTCCACATTTTCCTGGGCTGCTGCCACCATTTTGGCCCATATTTTCCCTGCAGATGCGGCGAATTTGAGCAAACAGGCAGAAGAAGCCTCTATTTCAAGGGTTTATGGTGGCATTCACTACCCGATGGATTGTGATGCAGGCAAATTCTCTGGACAAAAAATCGGCGGTTTCGCCGTAACCCGGGCCCAAACAGACGGCGCAGAATAAAAATCCGTTTCTGGCCATCCGAATTACCGTAACCACCTAAAGCTCTTAATGCGCCTCCGACATTGCTTCTTTTTCAGCAGCAGTTGGGGGCGCTTTCTTTTTTACCCGGATAAAGAAAATCAAGGGGAAAACGATGATAAAAAACAGGGAAATCAGCTTAAACGTATCGAGGTAGGTCAACAAATACGCCTGTCGCTCTACCGCTAAATTCAACTGATTATAAGCGATGACCGTCGCTTCACTGATCGAATTGCCGGTACGGCTCATCGAATTCTGGATGGCCCCGTTGAGGCGTTCGTCAAAAACCGGGTTGCCTGGTACTGCATTCATTACCAAATCCGACTTATGTTGGGCAAACTGCCGCGCGATGTAGTTGTTCGCAATGGCAATCCCGAAAGCACCACCCAATTG
>CAIVGO010000523.1 GCA_903905445.1 uncultured Bacteroidota bacterium | reverse complement strand
TGTCGGCTGCTCCAAGTACCACTTTATAGCCTTTTTGTTTAAATTGGTGGGCAAGTTTGCCGATTGTGGTGGTTTTACCCACGCCATTTACCCCAATCACCAACAGCACATAGGGGTGTTTCCCTTCCGGAATATCAAAATCTTCTAAGTCTTCGGTATTGTTTTCAGCCAGCATCTGCACAATTTCATCGCGCAAAATACCATTGAGTTCGTTGATATTCATATACTTATCGCGTGCAACCCGGGCCTCAATGCGCTGAATAATCTTAATGGTCGTATCCAGGCCTACATCGCTCGAAATTAAAACCTGCTCCAATTCATCCAGCACGGATTCGTCCACCTCACTCTTGCCCGCTACTGCCCGGGTAATTTTACCCAGAAAGCCTTCTTTTGTTTTTTCAAGTCCTTTTTCAAGGTCTTCTTTCTTATCCCGACTAAAAAACTTATCAAAAAATCCCATCCGTTACGGTAATGCTTATGATTTAATGGAATGCTGTGCTTGACGCTGCATTGGTTTTGGGCAATTAAAGAACAGCGCCTAAATATCGTGGTTGCGGCGTACCGAATCCATCAGCGCCGACTTTTTCCGACGCGATACTTCAATCGAATCGCCATTATCCAGGATCAGGTATCCTCCTTCACCCTTTATGTAGGTTTTCATAAAATTCATGTTCACAATGTGTTTTTTGTGCACACGAACAAAATTGAGTTGGGCCAGGGTGTCTTCGTAGGCCTTAATGGTACGGCTGGCCGTAATTTTATCGCCCGTATTGAGCATAAAATGGGTGTAATTGTCTTCAGCCTCTAGTCGCACGATTTCACTCAGGCGTACAAAATGGACGCCATCCAGGGCAGAGATGCCGATTTTTTCAAAAGCATTGGCGCCTGTTGGATTGTAATTTTGTTGTAAAACCTCCAAACGCGCTTTGGTATCGGTATTTTTCAAGCGAATGCGGCTAACAGCGCGCATTAATTCTTCCCGTTCAATGGGTTTGGTTACATAGTCGATGGCCGCAAATTCGAAGGCTTTTAAGGCATATTTATCGTAAGCAGTGACAAATATGATGTCAAAAGGCACTTCATCCAATTGTTGAAGTCCTTGAAACACAAGGCCATCGGGCAAGCTGATGTCTAAGAAAGCAACATCGTATTGGTTATCGCGCTCCTCGTTGACCAATTTGAGTAAATCGGCATTGGAGCCACCTGTGGCAACTACTTCTACATCTGGACAATACATCCGGAGTAGGTTTTTGAGGTTTTCGAGGCCTTCTGGCTCGTCTTCAATCAGGAGTGCTCTTGTTGTCATGGTGTGTGTGAAAAACAGATTAGAATTGCCGGATTTTAAGGCGCATTCCAAATCGAATTTGATCGGTACCATTCATTTTTCGCAAGCTTTCTACCGAGGTTGCGTATTGGCGGGCAATATCTTCCAAGGATTCGTTGCGTCTGACGGTATGGTACTGATATTCGACGGGTTTGGCTTGAAATGGCGTCGGCTGCAAAGATGCGTTAACTCCGGTGTTTTTTTCTAATGCGTTATCAATTGTTTCTGTTTTTTTTGCTTTAGGGGCATTGTTTTTTGGCTTCGCTTGCGTGGGCGCCTCAATTTTCAAACCGGCATGGCGTTGTACGTAAACTGGATTCCAGATTACAATTTCCTGCCCGGCATCAACGTAATTTGATTCCAGGTTGTTCCAGGTTTTGAGGTGGTCTCCAATCAGGCCGTATTTTTGAGCGAGTTGGTCAATATGTTCTGCCTGTTGCGCACCCGTCATTGTTTTCCAGTAACGTCCATCTCCCATGGTACTGTTGACGTACATATCATTGTTTTCAATGGAATAGCTACGGCTGCTCACGCTGTTCAAATACCGGATAAATGCAGGCATTACCCTGCGTGGCAACAGCACGTAATTTCCTTCGGTGCTCGGTGGCACATAATCGCGTTTAAAACCGGAATTCAAGGTTTTGATGACATTGTAATCGATGCCCGTTGCGTCCGAAATAGCGCGGAAAGACATGCCATCATACACATTAATATGTCCGGTCAATTGCTCATCCAGGTCTGGGATATTTGGAGTCAAACCGTGGATTTGATAAAAATTGCAGATATAAGAGGCGGCGATAAAGGCGGGTACATAATTGCGGGTTTCCTGGGGGAGAAAACGCATAATGTTCCAGAAGTTGCGGCTACCGGCCTTTTTGATGGCCGAATTGACGCGGGTTGGTCCGCTATTATAAGCCGCCAGGGCCAAAGCCCAGTCATCAAACTGGTGGTAAAGGTCTCTAAGGTATCGTACCGCTGCATCGGTGCTTTTCACCGGGTTGCTGCGATCTTCCACCGCGCTATTCGTGCGCAAACCATATTCACTGCCCGTAGAAGGCATAAATTGCCACAAACCAGTGGCACCTACTTTGGATACGGCTTTGGGATTGAGGGCGGATTCGACGACGGCTAAAAATTTCAGGTCGACCGGCATGCCTTCTGCTTTCAATTTTTCTTCGAAAAGCGGGAAGTAGGTGAGGCGTTTGCCCAGCATGTTTTTTGCTTTATCGGGTTTTACGCGCACATACGTATTGATATAGCTTCGAACCACATCGGTCGCACGCATTTCCACGCAACCGGGTATTTGGGCTAAGCGTTCTTGCAATTCTTTTTCAGTGACAGGAATGAACCCTAAATCGCCTTTTGCGGTAAAAACAGGGGCATTCGTAGCATCCTCAATCTGATCTGGATTATTATCCTGGGCATCCAACGAAACAAAAGGCAAGGCGGTCAAAACAAAGACGAACCAGCAGAAAACACGGTTTCTAAACTGCATACAAATAAAAAACTAATGGTTTGATTTACAGAAAATACCGGTCATAGGGGAAGGCACTTGAACGGCTGGGGCAAAGTTTTATTCTGTGGCTGGATGATTTTGACTTTTAAGCCTGTTAAAATTGTCCCATTTATGCCAAAGGAATGCAAAAGTCGCACTTTTCAGTGGAATCACGAAATTTCCAGCCAAAAAGAATTGTGAAAGAAAAAGTCACCAACATTGGTTGCAATAACGTAAAGAAGCGTACTTTTGCGCGGCTTTTCAAAGAATTAGCACTTCAGGATTCCAATTAAATATTGTGGAATGCCAAAAAGGAGGGCTAAAACCAAACATCATTTTGTTATATGGCGAATATCGGTCGCATCAAACAGATTATCGGCGCTGTAGTTGACGTTGACTTCAGCGGACCCGACAGCACCTTGCCAGAGATTCTGAGCGCGCTTGAAATTACCCGCGCAGACGGCTCTAAGCTTGTACTTGAAGTTCAACGCCACCTGGGCGAAAACAGCGTTCGTACCATTTCTATGGACTCAACCGACGGTTTGACCCGTGGTGTGGAGTGTGTAGATACGGGTGCTCCAATTGCAATGCCAGTCGGCGACCAAGTACGCGGCCGCCTGTTCAATGTAGTAGGGGAAGCCATCGACGGTATTGGCAAAGTGGAAAAAGGCAATAATGCCTATGCAATCCACCGCCGCCCACCCGCTTATGAAGACCTCTCTACAGAGCGTGAAATTCTTTACACCGGTATTAAGGTAATCGATTTGATCGAGCCGTATGCGAAAGGTGGTAAAATTGGTTTGTTCGGTGGTGCAGGTGTAGGCAAAACGGTATTGATCATGGAGTTGATCAACAATATCGCAAAAGCGTATGACGGTATGTCGGTTTTCGCAGGCGTAGGTGAGCGTACCCGTGAGGGCAATGACTTGCTGCGTGAGATGATCGAATCTAGCGTTATTAAATACGGTGAAGAATTCCAGCATTCTATGGAAGAAGGCGGATGGGATCTTGACAAAGTGGATATGGCCGAATTGGCTAAATCACAGGCTACTTTGGTGTTTGGCCAGATGAACGAACCACCTGGTGCACGTGCACGCGTGGCTTTGTCGGGTTTGACCATGGCTGAATATTTCCGTGATGGCGATTTGACCGATCCAGCGGGTGGCCGTGACATCCTGTTCTTTGTAGATAACATCTTCCGCTTTACGCAAGCAGGTTCAGAAGTATCGGCTTTGTTAGGTCGGATGCCTTCTGCGGTAGGTTACCAGCCAACTTTGGCTACTGAAATGGGTTTGATGCAAGAACGTATCACTTCTACCAAACGCGGTTCTATTACTTCGGTTCAAGCCGTTTATGTACCTGCGGATGACTTGACGGATCCTGCTCCTGCAACAACCTTTGCCCACTTGGACGCAACAACGGTATTGAGCCGTAAAATTGCTTCTTTGGGTATTTATCCTGCGGTAGATCCACTCGACTCTACTTCCCGGATTTTGGATCCAAAAATTATTGGCGAAGAGCACTATAACTGCGCACAACGTGTGAAAGTTATTTTGCAACGCTACAACGAATTGCAGGATATTATCGCGATCCTCGGTATGGAAGAACTTTCCGACGAAGACAAACTGGTCGTAACCCGCGCGCGTCGTGTACAACGTTTCTTGTCACAACCTTTCCACGTTGCCGAACAATTTACCGGCTTGAAAGGCGTATTGGTACCCATCGACGAAACCATCCGTGGTTTCAATATGATTATGGACGGCGAAATGGATCAGTATCCAGAAGCAGCGTTCAACTTGGTAGGTACCATCGATGAAGCGATGGAAAAAGGCAAAAAAATGCTTGCTGACGCAGCAAACTAATATCATAGACTAACTTGCAGGTATGGTTGAGCATGTTTGATGTTCAACCATACTGCCGTTTAACCATACAACCATCCAAAGATGAACTTAGTGATTCTTTCTCCCGAAGCCGAACTTTTTGCCGGTGAAGTGAAATCTGTAAAGGTACCTGGCTCAGATGGTTCTTTTCAAATTTTGAACAACCATGCTGCCATTGTTTCCTCCCTTGATAAAGGATCCGTGCACATTGTAAAGGAAAATGGAGAGAAATTTGAATTTCAGGTGGCAGGTGGCTTTGTTGAAATGCTCAACAACGAAGTTTCCTTGCTGGTTTCTGGTGTAGAAGGGTTTTAGTTACACCCTTTTCAATTTAAAAAGCCTTGTTAAACGTCTCCGGTTAGCAAGGCTTTTTCTTTGGTATCCATTTCTATCCCGTACTTTTGCAGCCAATGCTAAGTTTGCGTAAATTTGATCTGATGAAAAAACTACTTTTTGCCCTTCCGTTACTTGGATTGCTGTGGTCGGGCTGTTCGAATGATTTTGAAGTTACTGCCCCGTGGAAAGAAGTACCGGTGGTTTATGCGATTCTTTCTGCCAAGGATACCGCAAATTATGTGCGGGTGGAGAAAGCATTCCTGGATCCCGATGAGAGCGCGCTGGTGGTTGCACAAATTGCCGATTCGTTGTATTACCCCGCTGATGCAATTACGGTGTTTATGGAGCACGTTAAAACCAAGGTTAAGGTGCAACTAACCCGGGTGGATGGCAACCTGGATGGACATCCGCGCCAACCAGGCACCTTCGCAACAACCCCTAACTGGTTGTATAAGTTAAAATCGCCCAATGGCGCCAAATTGATAGCAGGCGATAAATACCGCCTGATTGTAGTGCGTGCCGATGGGAAAAAAGACATTACTTCGGTTACAACGGTGCCTAATGAGTTTGTATTCAACACACCCAATCCTGCTGATATTCCTCCAAAAATCACTTTCCAAACCGATAAAACGGCCTCTTTGCGTTGGTTGGGTGATACCAGCAGCGTTTTGTTCGATGTGGATATGGTGGTTCGGTATCGGGTAGAAGCGGGCAATGGCACAACCCTGTTAAATCGTTCTATAAAATGGAGTGTGGCCAAAAACCTGCAACGGGGCGCTTTCCCAATCAGCACTACACAGGGACCATTTTATACCACCAATTATGAAGTGTCTGGTAACCGGTTTTTTGAGCTTGTGGCTAATCAAATCAAGGCCGACGATTTGGCGGGAATTGATACGATTTCCAACGAGCGTTTTCGATATTTCGAAGGCATTGACCTGGTGATTAATGGCGGCGGGTCCGAAATTTACCAGTATTTGCAAACCGTTTCGGCGAATTCGGGGTTGACCGGATCGGAGATTATTTCCTCGTACACAAACATTTCGGAAGGATATGGTGTCTTTACTGCAAAAAACACAAGCACCCTTTCTAATCTGAAAGTTACGGAACTGACGATCAATTCCATGAATACAAACCCACTTACGAAAGCCTTGAATTTTAAATTTTTCTAAATTCAGGGGCTATAATGTGGACGCAAAATGGTTATGAAAACAGTTGGTTTCTAATCTATTGAAAATCAATTTTATTGTATTCATTCCTCCTTTAAATCTATTTAAATCTGGGTATAAAGGGGATAAAATGCAATTTGACGGACATATTAGCTTCGTTTTTTGTGTTAAATTAGATAAATTTGATTCACAAAAAGCGTCCTTAAATTAAGGTAAAGTGCTTGTTTTTAAAAAGTTATATATTTAAAGATAACTTTTTATGGTTCACAACCTTGAAAAAATGTCATTGTATTCTATCTTTTCCCAACCCACTTTTGTAGGGTGAATGGTGGTGTACAATGGTTTGCCGCCAGAGATAAGTTCATGGGATTATACAATTTCAGGTGAGCACAAGTCCTTCTATTCAAGTAAGAAGGACTTGCTGCATCTGATAAATGAACAAAGTGTTAATGCATGTGTTCTATATAACAAGAATACGGTATTTTCTGTTATTATATGGTATTTGCTGGTTACATAACCGGCCCCGATTTCGAAATGTTCATGGGATTATAATTTGTTGTTTTACCGACCGCGCCAAATGAGGCGCGGTTTTTTTGTTTATATTACTACCTTTCGCCTCGCTAATTTTTATCTCCATCTCAACAAATACATTTAGCCATGTCTGCATCTACGGGTGAAATAAAACGGGTTACAACGCATGTTATCCAGGCCATGAAAAATCGCCAGGAAAAAATTGCGATGCTGACTGCATACGACTTTTCAATGGCCCGCATGCTCGATGAAGCAGGGGTCGATATTTTATTGGTCGGTGACTCGGCCTCCAATGTGATGGCTGGGCACGAAACCACCCTTCCCATTACCCTCGATCAAATGATTTACCATGCACAGTCGGTTGTGCGTGCCGCTCGCCGGGCCATGGTGGTGGTCGATTTGCCTTTTGGCAGTTATCAATCGAATTCCGAAATCGCTTTATCCAGTGCGATCCGCATTATGAAAGAATCGGGTGCGCACGCGGTCAAACTCGAAGGTGGCGCTGAAGTAGAAAAATCCATCAAACGCATTTTAGTTGCAGGCATTCCAGTCATGGGGCATCTGGGCCTTACACCGCAGAGTATTTACAAATTTGGTACGTATTCGGTACGGGCTAAAGAAGAAACGGAAGCATTAAAATTGGAAGAAGATGCCCTTTTACTGCAACAATTGGGGTGTTTTGCCTTGGTTTTAGAAAAAATTCCTGCTAACCTGGCTGCTAAAGTGTCGGAAAGCCTCGAAATTCCAACCATCGGTATTGGTGCTGGCATGAACACAGATGGCCAGGTTTTGGTTACACATGACATGCTGGGTATTACCAAAGATTTCAAGCCGCGTTTTTTGCGCCGTTACCTGGAACTGTTTGATGAAATCGGCAATGCCACGCGGCAATACATTTCCGATGTGAAATCGAAAAGTTTCCCAAATGAACATGAGCAGTACTAAAATACTGTAAATCAATATTTTACCTAATAAGTTGTCCTTGTCATGCAAGCTTACCACGATCTACTTCGACATATTCTGGATCAAGGCGTTCAAAAAAGCGATCGTACCGGAACAGGCACCCTGAGTGTGTTTGGGTACCAGATGCGGTTTAATCTGGAAGAAGGATTTCCCTTAGTTACCACGAAAAAAGTGCATACCAAAAGCATCATCCATGAGTTGCTTTGGTTTTTGAAGGGGGATACCAATATTCAGTACCTCAAAGAAAACGGGGTAGGGATCTGGGATGAATGGGCCAATGCCGATGGGGATTTGGGCCCCGTTTATGGCAAACAATGGCGTTCCTGGGAAACACCAAACGGGGATACCATCGACCAAATTAAAGGCTTGATTCATACACTGCAACACAATCCAGATAGTAGACGTATGGTTGTCAGTGCCTGGAATGTGGCCGATTTGGATAAAATGGCGCTGGCGCCTTGTCATTGTCTGTTTCAGTTTTATGTAGCGGAGGGGCGTTTGTCTTGTCAATTGTACCAACGCAGTGCTGATGTGTTCTTAGGGGTGCCTTTTAACATCGCCTCTTACGCATTGCTTACCCTGATGCTGGCACAAGTTTGTGGTTTCAAACCAGGCGATTTTATCTGGACTGGCGGAGATACACACTTGTATGTCAATCACTTGGAACAAGTCGATCTGCAATTGTCCCGCACACCACGCGCCTTGCCGCAGATGCAATTGAATCCGAACGTGCAGGATTTATTTGCATTCACCTATGAAGATTTTGATCTGCTTAATTACGATCCGTACCCAGGAATTAAGGCACCAGTTGCGGTGTAGCCGACGTGCAAGTGACACTTTTGAGGTAACTAAGTTGTTTGGCCTGAATTTTGCCCTATTTGACGGAGGAAAATCCACGCTCAGAACAAGTGCCTATTTTGGCTACGGTTAATCAAGATGTCAATAGAAAAAGAATTGCCTGCCCTGTTACACAAAGCACAGGAGGAAGTCAGGTTTTATAAGTCGCTCTTAGATAACCAATCAGTCTATGTGATTAAAACAGACACTGAAGGGCGATATGTATATGCGAATGACCATTTCTGTCATATTTTCAACACCACTGTTGATGCATTGATTGGCACTTACGCGATAGAATCCGTTCTGGAGCCAGATCGTATCAAATGTAGTGAAACGATCGAACAGTGTTATGCGCTTCCTAGCCTGCGGCATCTGGTTATTTTACGAAAAAGGGATTGGAACGGCTTTATACGCATTAATCAATGGGAGTTTAGTGCAACCTTTGATGAAAAAGGTCAAATAGAGGGCATTCTTTGTATTGGGTTTGATATTTCAGAAAAAGTACGCATCGAAACCAATTTGTCTATTTTGGTGTCCAATATGAGCGATGTGTTGCTGAGTATCGACGCAACAGGCACCTTGGTATACGCGTCTCCTAGTTGTACAAAAGCATATGGCTATTTAGTTTCTGAAATTGTAGGGCACAATATTGTAGATTTTTTGCACCCGGATGATTTGGGCATTTGCTTGGAGGCTTTGGTTAAGGTGAGTACCACTGGTGAATCCGTGATGGGGTTGGAGCACCGTATTTTACATAAAAACGGCACTTATCGCTGGAGCAGTACCAATGCCGATGTGGACCCCACGGGCGGGCGGGCTATTATTTCCACCCATGATATCACAGAGCGCAAACAGCAGGATAGGCGTCTAAAAGAGTTGGCGCTGGTTGCTTCGAGCACGACCGATGTGATCATTATTTCAGATGCAAATGGCGTGATTACCTGGGTGAATGAAGCCTACACCCAAATGACGGGATACACCTTTGAAGAAGCGATTGGGAAAAAACCGGCTGAGATGGTACAAGGACCTAAAACGGATTTGGCAACCATCTTGAAAATTAGGAAGGCCTTACGTGCACACAAACCGGTGCATGTGGAAATACTCAATTATTCGAAATATGGCCACGAATATTGGTTAGAGTTGAGCATCGACCCGGTTTTTGATGAACAGGGTGTTTGTACCAACTTTATTGCCGTAGAGCGCGACATATCGGTGCGGAAAGCAGCCGACGAGGAATTACGACGCATCAAAGAAATGTTGGAGCAAACGAATTTGGTTGCTAAAGTAGGTGGCTGGGAGGTCGATTTGGTTGAAAATAGCGTTTTCTGGTCGGATGTTACTAAAATGATTCATGAAGTACCCATGGATTTTGTACCCATGCTGGAAACAGGAATCGAATTTTATAAACCAGGAAAGAGCAGGGAAACCATCGCCCGACTGGTTAAAGATGCCATGGAGCATGGAACTCCCTTTGAAACAGAACTGCAAATTATTACTTTAACAGGAAAAGAAGTTTGGGTAAGGGCGATTGCCAAAACAGAAGTTGTTGACGGACGTTGTGTGCGCATTTACGGCACTTTTCAAGATATTGATGCCATTATTAAAGCGGAGAGTGAACAAATTAACACCGCCAATTTGCTCAAAAAATTGTCGGATGAGGTTCCTGGTGGTTTATATCAATTTACCCTAAATGATACGGGCGATTTTTATTTTCCGTATGCGTCTACAGGTTTGCTGGAATTATTTGAAGTAACTGCGGAAGAACTGAGGGAAAATCCTGCAATTTTATTCCAGCGGGTACATCCGGATGAATTGGACGATTTAAATGCCTCTATTGCCGCTTCTGCAGCAAGTTTATCGCGTTGGGAAAAAAGTTTTCGGATCATTACACCCCAAGGCACAGAAAAATGGATTCAAGCGGAGTCCCGTCCCGAACGGTTTGATGGTTATATCACCTGGTCGGGTTATTTATACAATATCACCCAACAAAAAATAGCGGAAAGGGAAATTCGGCGCTCTGAGGCCAAGTTTCGGGGGCTGTATGATTCTACCAGTGATGCCGTGTTATTGTTGAGTGATGTTGGCTTTTTCGATTGTAACGATGCCGCTGTTGCGATTTTTGGTTGCACTTCAAAAGCACACTTGTGTTCCTTTCATCCGGCAGATGTGTCCCCTGAATTTCAACCCAATGGGGTTCGTTCGATGGTTCAATCCGAAATCAATAATAAATTGGCCCTCGAACAAGGTTCAAATCGGTTTGAATGGCTGCACAAACGCATGGATACGGGAGAAGAGTTTTATGCAGAAGTGTTGTTAAATGTAGTGCAGTTGGATGAACAACAACGACTCCAGGCGGTGGTACGCGACATTTCCGAACGAAAACAGGCCGAAATAGAAATCTTGCGTGCACGGGAGCAGGCGGAGATGGCCAGTAAGTTCAAATCGGAGTTTTTGGCCAATATGAGCCACGAAATACGTACCCCGCTCAACGGGGTGATCGGATTTGTCGATTTGCTCATGCGCACCAAACTGGATTCGACCCAAAAAGAATATATGTCGACCGTTTTTCAGTCGGCCAATGCACTGCTCGATATTATCAATGATATTCTTGATTTTTCTAAAATTGAAGCAGGCAAACTAGAATTGTCGATTGAACAAACCGATTTGCTGGAATTGGGCGGACAGGTAGCCGACATGATCAAGTATCAGGCGCACAAAAAGAACCTGGAAATGCTGCTGAATATTGATCCGAGCATTCCGCGCTTTATTTGGGCCGACCCGATTCGGTTGCGGCAGGTTTTGGTCAATTTATTGGGCAATGCCGTAAAATTTACCGAAAAAGGCGAAATAGAATTGTGTGTAAAACCCATTTTGAAAAAAACGGAGGATGTAACCGTTTTTCGATTCTCCGTGCGGGATACTGGGGTTGGGATTGATCCGAAAAACCAGGAAAAAATATTTGACGCATTCTCTCAGGAAGATGCCTCTACCACCCGAAGGTTTGGAGGAACGGGTCTTGGTTTGACCATCTCTAACAAATTACTGGCCTTAATGGGAAGTTCGATGTCGCTCCAATCGGAGCCAGGAAAGGGGAGTGTCTTCTATTTTGATATTGAGTTCAAAACCATGGACGGTCCTGCTGTTTCTAATTACGAACTGGATCATATTAAAACCGTGCTGGTTGTAGATGATAATGAGAATAATCGGATCATTTTGCAGGAAATGCTCAATATTCACCAGATCTCGACCGATCATGCTCGCAATGGGATCGAGGCACTGGAGAAATTGAAGGAAGGGTTGAAATATGATGTCATTCTGATGGATTATCATATGCCTTACCTGGATGGTTTGGAAACAATCCGTAATATTAGAAATGCATTGCATATTAAAGCAGAGGATCAGCCTGTTATTCTGTTATTTAGTTCATCAGACGATGAATTTATAAATGCTGCCTGCCGGGAATTGAAGGTGCGTCAAAAGATTGTTAAGCCTATCAAAATCAATCAGTTATACGATGCGCTTGCACAACTGAACGCGCAATACATAGATTTGGAAGAAAGGAAAGAAAGTGGAAATACCCAGGAAACCTTTGGCACGGGCCTGCATGCACTTTCAATTTTAGTTGCGGAAGACAATCCGGTTAATATGCTGCTTGCTAAAACCATTTTGCAAAATATTTTGCCTGATACCGCAGTGATTGTTGCATCTAATGGCCGAGAAGCACTGGAGCGTTTTGTAAATAACCAACCGGATTTGGTCTTCATGGATATCCAAATGCCTGAGATGAATGGGTATGAGGCAGCAACTGCTATTCGCGCGATTGAAAAAGCAGACAAAAGGGTGCCTATAATTGCGCTGACAGCAGGTACCGTAAAAGGAGAACGGGAGCGTTGTCTGGCTGCAGGAATGGACGATTATATCACGAAACCAGTTTTAAAGGAAACCATTGAGCAAGTTATTTTAAAATGGCTCGTCAAGGATGCTAAATGGGCGGAGTCGGCTATTCCTGAACCCCTCGATCAGAAATCGCGCTTCAATGCAGACCAATTTGAGGCTTTATTGGGCAACGATACCGAAATGATTCAGGATATGTTGTCGGTAGCCATTAATTCAATGGATAAGTTTTTGGTGGATCTGGATCAGTTTATTAATATTTCTGATTTTGTGGCAATTAAGGCCCTGGCGCATCAGATGAAAGGCGGCGCGCTCACATTGACCTTTGGTATTTTGGGTAAACAAGCGGCCGAACTGGAATACCTGGATCCGATGACCATCGAATCGGTGAAAGCGTTGCAGTATCAAATCAAAACAGAAATAGAGCAAATCAAACAATTAATTACCCGATACTTTTAACGTTTTTATGCGCTAATTTTTGCTTGAAAAATAATTGAGGGTAAATACATGTTTATGTTTTTGCCCTTTTTTTATTGATTATTAATTTACAATACTCTTATTTTTATTTTAATATTAGCCTAATTCAACTTTGTAACTAATTATTTACAATAAAATTTATATACGATTAAAATTTAAATTATAGTTTTGTGGAATGTTGCAAAGGGAAATATTTGTCAGAATTAAGGCAGGTGTTTTCCAAGCAGTTTTCGCATATTTATCCTTTAATTCAACACGCTCATGAATGTTCAATACTCCATCGTCGGTGGTGGCATTGCTGGCTTGACGCTTGCCAATTTGCTCCAAAAAAACAACATTCCTTTCCAAGTTTACGATAAATCTCCTGCAATTAACCCGAAAGGGCATGGCTTCATCATTCCGCAGGAAGGCTTGGTTATTTTGTCTGAAATCCTGGATTGGGACCAGATTATCCGCAAAGGCAATTACATTCATCTTTATGAGGCGTTTAATGATCGGGGCGAATTGCTTGCCTCGATTGACACTGGTGGCGTATTTGCGATCAGTCGCCCTGCCTTGCTGGAAAGTCTATACGAGCGCATCGATCCAGCCAACGTGCATTTCAACAAAGAAATTGAACAGGTAACGGTAAAAGGCCAACAAATTCGTGCGATCCAATTTACGGATCAAACGATTATTCGCCCTGAAATGGTGGTGGCTTCCGATGGGGTAGGGAGCATGCTGCGCAAACAAATATTTCCAACTTCTAATCTGGAATCGGTTGGTTATCACGAAGTCGTATGTACCATAGAACATCCTGCGTTGGTGGAGTTTTTGGGAAAAAGGCTCCTTAAGTTTCACCATCATGCAGGTGGCCGCGCTTTTGGCATGCTTAAAATTTCGCCGACAAAACTGATTTGGTATGTGCAGTTTGATACCCAGCGTTTTCCATTACAGGCAGGCAGTGCAACCGCACTTAAGCAGTTTATAGAAGAAAATTTTGGCAATTGGTGTGCGCCTGTTCAGGCGGTCATACAGGCCAGCGATTTTCAAAATGCCCACCATTGGCAATTGTTTGAGTTGCATCATCTGCCAACTTACGCAGCAGGAAACACCATTTTGTTGGGTGACGCGGCACATCCGGTTTTGCCATTTACCAGCCAAGGGGTGGTATCTGCTCAAAAAGATGCAAAAGTTTTGACCGAGTTAATCAAGTCAAAAACAGACCAAGAAACCCTGTTTTCGACCTATTCTGATACCAGAATGGCTGAAATGCAGGAACATTTTGAAAACGGCAAAGCCATGATGAATAATTTTTTATTGCCGCTTAAACAACAAAGTGTCGGAATTCCGATGTCTGTGAAAATTCCGGCCGGAAATTTGCGTCGTGCCTTTCGGAGCACTTCACAAAATCCTCCACCCTCAGGCATCAATGTCGCTATTTGACCACACAAGTATTCAATTTAATACCCTAAAACAAAGGGCTTTTAATGGAAGGTGGGCAGTCGTGCCCGATGATGTACTTCCACTAACCGCTGCGGATCCTGATTTTCCAGTTGCCCCGGAAATCATCGAAGCCATGCAATCCTACCTAGGTGCAGGGTATTTGAATTATGGTCCATTTTCGGGTTTAGACGTTTTTAAGGAAAACGTTGCACTGCATTATAATGCGCGCAAGGGCTGTGCTTTTATTCCGGAAGATGTGCTGGCCGTAAACAGCGCCGCCCAAGGCATGTACCTGGTAGCCCGTTACCTCCTCCAGCCCGGCGATGAAGCCATCATTTTTGATCCGGTCGATTTTTTGTTCAAAAAGACCTTGGAAGTCGTTGGTGCACGCCCTGTATTGTGCGCCATACCTGCGGAAACGGGTGTGTTGGATTTGGCACACCTGGAATCCTTGATCACACCCCGTACCAAACTGATCAGTATTTGCAATCCGCATAACCCGCTCGGCGTTGTGTACGATTCGTCGGTGTTGTTATCCCTGGCAAAAATTGCAGAACGACATGGACTTTGGGTAATGAGCGATGAAATTTGGAGCGATATTGTATATGATCGTCAGGCTTATCGCAGTTATGCATCTGTTTCAGATTATGCTGCTTTACATAGTTTTACCGTGTACGGTTTTTCAAAAACCTTTGGATTGGCGGGCCTGCGCATCGGCGCTGTACTTTGTCAAAACACCGCCGTGATGCAGGATTTTATAGAGCAGTCGCAATTTAATTCGACGATTGAAGGCGTTTCCACCTTGTCGCAAATTGGTGCCGCAGCAGCCCTGGAACATGCCTGGTATTGGGCCGACGAATTTGTGGAGCATTTACAAGCCAACCGCGATCTGGCTTATCAATTGTTGAGCAAATCAAACTCACTTCAACCGAATCGACCAGACAGTACGTATGTTATTTTTCCTAAAATAACCAACGGCTTGAGCAGTGAAACGTATGTAAAACAAGTACTCGAACAGGCAAAAGTGGCCATTGTGCCCGGAAGCGCCCGCTGGTTTGGGCCTGGTGCGGAAGGCCATGTGCGTATTTGTTTTTCTACTTCGCGGGATGTATTGGAGGAAGGGATATTGCGCATTTTGTCAAAAATGGGCTAAATGTTAAATTTTAGGGCGGTGTTTTATTGTTTGAACTAATTTTGAGCAACACCTGAAAATTATTCAGGAACCGAAACACCCCCTATGAAAATCTTGCTGTTTAATGATTATTCCAGTAATGTTGGCGGAGCTGAGCGTTTTTTTGATGCGATGTACAAAGCCCTTCAACATGCACAATTAAAGGTCTATACTGCGGCCTTGCAGGAAAAAGCCAACAATAAGTATCTGGATGCTTTAAGGAATGCCAACCACCGAATATTGATTCACCCTAAAATTGTGCAGATCTTTGAAGCACTGATCGCGCGTATTGGCCCAGATTTGGTGCATATAAATTCGAATAATTTATATACGAATAGTGTTTTGCATGTGCTGCGCAGAAACCATATTCCAATTGTGCAAACAGCCCATGATTTTTACCTGATAGAGCGGCTAAAGCGTATTTATTACCTGGATCGGAGCCTTCCAATTCAATATGTAACGCCATCGCTTCCTTTGTCCGTCGAACTTAGCCGTTTAAATCGTCCGGTTACCCATCTAAAGATCGGCATTGATCTTCAATGTTGGACCTATCAACCATTTGAATGGAAGGAACGTACACTTGATTTGCTATATGTGGGCCGATTGGAGGATTCGAAAGGCGTGATGGTTTTATTGGATGCTTTTAAGCAATTGGCACCGCATTTCAGGCTTACTTTGGTGGGAGAAGGTTCGGCGCGGGACAGCATCGTGTCCTGGATTGCGGCACATCAGTTGGGAAAGCGGGTTACCCTTGCCGGGCATTGCAATGATACCCAACTGCGCGCCTTTTACCACCGTGCCAAATTGTTGGTATTTCCTTCGTTGGCCGCTGAGGGTTTGGGCTATGTTGGTTTGGAGGCACAAGCCTGCGGTTTGCCTGTGGTGGCCTTCAATGTACTTGGTGTAGAACAATGGTGTCTGGATGGCCAAACTGGTTTTCTGGTGAAACAACACAGTTCGGAGGCATTGCGCGATCGTATACGCAATGTATTAGAAAATCCTAAAATCCTGGTTAGTGTAGCACAGCGTGCCCGACAATTTGTTGAAAATCAATTTGGTGCCAATTTTTTAGCCAATCAATTAGTAGATGTGTATGATCGGGCGTTTCAAATTGCATAAAAAACTACTAAGCGCTTTTTCCAAGCTGCAAGCGCTGTTGTATAAACGGTTTTCGCAGTTACACGCGGTAGAATTGTTGGAAGGGCCCCATGTCCTCGTATTTGCCCCGCATCCCGATGATGATGTATTGGGTTGTGGTGGCACGATTAAACGCCATCGGCAAATGGGGCATACGGTAAAAGTGGTTTTTTTAACAGATGGAGCCCTTGGTATTTCGAGTTTGAGTGCGCGCGATACTGCAAATCGGCGCAAGATGGAAGCACAACATGCACTTACTTTTTTAGATGTACCTTCGGAGGATTTGTATTTTATGGACCAGCCAGATGGTGGATTGGTTCCAAATGCCCCATTAATTGAAACCATTCAAAACTTAGTATCTGGATTTAAACCTCAATTGATTTACCTGCCTTCTTTTTTGGATCAACACGCAGACCATCGCGCCACCAATGAGGTACTTAAAAACGTTGAACTGAACGGGGTGCTTATCAGTGCCTATGAAGTCTGGACACCCTTGATACCCAATCGTTTAGTGGATATTACGGCCGTGATACAGGATAAAATTCGTGCCATTGAAGCACATGAAAGCCAACTTGCAAACCTGGATTATAAAACGGCGATGCTAGGTTTAAACCAGTATCGAGGTTTAATGTACAGCAAAAAGAAAATCCAATATGCGGAAGCATTCATCTGCATGCCTTCTGCAGATTATTTTAATTTGATGGCAGCAGTTAGTAGTTAAAAGGGGGCAAGCTTACCCTGCCATATACCGGCTCGCAATGCCCAAAGCCCGCATAGAATAGGTCTTTTTAACATGGTGGCCACCACTGCGCAAGAGAATATCCTTCAGGGTTTCAATCACTTGCAAGGTATGATCGCCTTTGTTGATCATCACGCATTCAGCCAGGGCGGCGTGGGCGGCATCCGTAACTTCTGAACGGGTGGCAATGCCTGATTTATTGAGTGATTCCAACACCTGGGTAGCCCAGATTACGGGTACATGTGCCGCTTCGCAGATCCATAATATTTCCTCTTGGATTTCACTCATGCGTTCGAAGCCGATTTCTACGGCCAAATCGCCCCGTGCAATCATTACCCCAATGCTAGCTTGCGTCATACCTTGAAGTAGCAGTCCAGGTAAGTTTTTGACGGCCTCAGGTGTTTCTATTTTAAGAATAATGGAAGGCAAGGGGCGGTTGGTTTTTAATTTCAGCAAAGCCTCTTGTAAAATTTGTAAATCGCCTGCGGTGCGAACAAAGGAATAACCAATCAGATCGGCATGTTGTAAGGCAAAGGGAAGTACAGCGCGATCCTCCTCGGTAAGGCTATCTAAGGTAAAGGTGGAATCGGGGAAATTGATCCCTTTTTCGGCCTTTAACTTGGGTTTTTTGGTTGAAATACGCACCATTTGCAAACGGGCCAGTCCTTTTTTTAACTGTTCTACTTTGGCTTCAAATAGGCCATCATCAAACAAAACACGCTCGCCCACTTTCAACTGCGAAACAATTCCTTCCTGAGTACAACCAATTACAATTTGCTCCGTATCCAACACCTCGTTCGATTCGGCCAAAAAAAAGGTACGTTCATCGCTAAAATCAGCTTTGCCTTTTTTATGGCCTTTTCCCAGAATTTGGGTCCGGATTTTTGGCCCGGCAAGGTCCATATATATTTTGCAGGGTAGTCCGGTTTTTTCACGGGCTTTTTGAATGTTCCCGATCATTTTGAGCCAGGTATCTGCATTATCGTGGGCGCAATTGATGCGCGCAACATTCATTCCGGCTGCCAATAGTTGGTGCACTTTCCGTTCATTGGTGGCAAATTCGGTATCGAATGTCACCATGATATGCGGAATCGCAGGATTGGTTTTATTGCCAAACAACTGATTACTATGTTGTTGAATTGCTTTGCGTCCGGT
>CAIVGO010000522.1 GCA_903905445.1 uncultured Bacteroidota bacterium | reverse complement strand
TGGCGGATACGGGGAACCATCGAATCGTAGTAGTGAGGAGTGATGAGTGATGAGTGTTTGATTGGCAATTTTTTAAGTCCATTATCGTGAAGAAGTCCAGTTTGAAACGCTAAAATCACTCATCACTCATCACTCATCACTCATCACTCATCACTCATCACTCATCACTCCTCACTCATCACTCCTCACTCCTCACTCCTCACTCCTCACTCATCACTAACAAAAAAATGTTTCCAGTCCTCTTCGCCATCCTGGCCGGTTTTACCCACGCGTTCGAAGCAGACCACTTGCTCGCGGTGAGCAGCATTGTGACCAAGCGCGATAGTCTTTTATTGGCAGTAAAAGACGGTGTTGCCTGGGGATTGGGGCATACTTCCACGATTTTGATGGTGGGTTGCCTGATTATTGTAGGGCGGGTGGCCATTGCGGAACACACCTTTCATTACTTTGAAGCGACCGTGGGCTTGATGCTGATTGGTTTGGGCATGTACCGCTTGTATAAAATCATAAAAATGGAGCAGCATTTGAGAACGCAGCCACACTTCCATGCACATCCGCACGCGGGACATCGGCTGGCTTATGGCGTTGGTTTAGTACACGGATTGGCGGGCAGTGGCTCGCTGGTGCTGCTGGTAATGAGTCAAATACCCAACCAATGGGCAGCGGTGGCGTATTTGCTGGTATTTGGATTGGGTTCCGTGTTGGGTATGCTGTTGGCTTCGGGGGTATTTAGTTTGCCATTTTCCCGGGCATTGGTGCACAATTACGCCTTGCGCCTTGGGCTAACTTGCTTATCTTCGACCTTGTGTATTGGCTTTGGATGTAAAATTGTTTTTGAAAATTTGACAGCATGAACCACCAGGAACCTGAAATTGACCCAAAAGCACTGCTTTTATTTGCCTTGCAACATTTCGATATTGCCATTTTGGCCGACAACGGCAAATATGTGGAGGTCCCGAACGATTATACAATCGAGGTAGAAACCAATGGGGTGTATCGTTTAACCCATTTGGGAAAAGTCATTGCGCCCTTTGCGGATGTGGAGACCTTGTGTCATTTTGTAAAATTGGGATAGCAATGTACGATACCAAAAAAGAACTCGCCGTGGTGGCCTTGTCGACCAGCGAATCAAATCCTGGCAATTATGCGCTGATTTTGGAAGAAACCGAAACCCGCCGCCGCATTCCCATGATTATTGGAGCTGCTGAAGCGCAGGCGATTGCCATTACGATGGAACAAATGAAGCCCGCGCGCCCGCTCACGCACGACCTTTTTAAAAATACCTTAGCCGCGCTTGAAGTGGAATTGGTGGAAGTGCTGATTCACAGCCTGGTAGACCAGATTTTCCACGCCAGTTTGCTGCTGAAAAAAAATGACGGCACCCAACTCACCATCGATTCCCGCGCCTCGGATGCGATTGCGATGGCCGTTCGCTTTAATGCACCGATTTATACTTTTCAATTTGTGGTGGAAGAAGCCGGTATTTTGGCCGATGTATTTTTTGCCAACAACAAAAAAGGCTCGCTGGCCGAGTATTCTTTGCCGGAACTGGAGGAACTGTTGGAGCGGGTACTGGCCAAAGAAGATTACGAAAGTGCGGCGCGTATTCGGGATTTGATAGAGCGGCGTAGAAATGTGTAGGTAAAACTATTCCCCAAATTCCACCCGACTAATCAACAATTCCGTACCCTTTACAATATTGTTGTTGGGCAAGCCGCAATGGGCACATGCAAATCGGTAGTTTTCTACCCCGGAACTTTGCGCGCAACTTTCACAGTAAATTTCAATCGGAACGGTTTCAATTTCCAGGCGCACGGCACTGAAATGGGGCGCATCAGTGGCGGTCACGGCCTCAAAGGCATTTTGCATCAGCAGGGGTTCTACATTCGAGAGCAGGCCCACGCGCAGGTGAATGGCTGTAATTTCGGCGCGTTCGGCCTCCGAAAACTCCTGCTCAAGGGTGCGAAAAATGTTGCGTACCAGGGAAATTTCGTGCATAATGCCAGTCTTAGGCGTTCGTTTTTTGCAATTGTGCCAGTTTTTCTAAATGGGTTTCCGCATCTGCCAACATGGTTTGGTCGCTGACAAGGGTTTTTACTTCCTCCGCTTTGCGCACCATATCTTCAAAACGGGCCTGGTTAAAATCCGTGTGCTCGTCGCCGATGTACCAGCAAGCCTCTATGTAATTGAGCAAGGTCACCGCCCGCTCGGTGGGATATTGTGCTGCGGTGCGGATGTCAAGCGCTTCTGCATAATAAAACAGCGCCTTTTCGTGGTTGTCGCTATGAATCGCATCCGGGTATTTTGTCATCGCATTGCCGAAGTTATTGCAAATGGATGCGTACTCATAAGGGTACTGCTCCTTGGTATAAAAATCGAGCGCTTCTTTAAACGAAGTCGATGAAACAGCCGCCCAAATGCTCTTTTTCTTTACCTCAGAAGGGATTTCGGAGTAAATAACGCCCAGTTGATGGTGTATTTCGGCAAAAACCGCCGGTGCATCTTCGCGGGTAAATACTTTCAAGGCCTCCTGAAAACTTTCAATCGCGCCTTTGTAAAATTGTGGATTGCCGTTTTTGCCCCAGGCATATAACGTGGTGCCGCGCCGCATAAACGCATTGGCCAACAAACCCGGTTGCTCCTCCTGCTCAAATATCGCCAAGGCACGGTTTACATAACCCAGTGATTCCGACCAGCTTTCGCAAATTTGAGCTACCTGCGCGGCATCCAGCAGGATTAAACCGACCTCCAGGGTTCGGCCCGATTTTTCATAATACTGCAACACCGCCCACAATTGATCTTTCAGGTTGGCCAATAAAGCCTGGTCGTACGGAACGGACAATTTTTTCAGCCAAACCGCACACAGGGTGGCTTTCAGTTCCATTTTGGCGTCTTCCGAAAGCGCGTATTGAATAGCAGGAATTAAAATATTTTCTGCGCCCTCCAAATCATCATAATCGATGAGCAAGGTGGCGTAATGTTTCGCGGTAAAGGCTTTGTGCTCGTCGTTGGGCGCGGCCAGCAAGGCTTCCCGATAAAAATAGCGCAATTTGTCAAAATCGGGGGCCTGACCCGTATCGCCATAGTGCATCAAAATGGCCGAATTATGCAGCAAACGGTATTCGTCAAACTCCGAATAATCGGCGGCCAATTGTTCGGTTCTGACGGGGGCACCGTTTTGCAGGCGGTTCAATAAATCAATGTCCGACAACAGGTTTTGATCGCCGGCCAGTAATTCGTACGCTTTTTCAAAATTGCCTAATTTCACGTACACCAGCCCCAACAGGGTATCTGCTACCAGGGGCAAACGCTCGCGCAGCAAAAAAGGCGGCTGGTAATTGTCCCAATCGACCGCCAAACCAATGCCTTTTGCCGAAATAATCATACAACTCCCACTGGAGCGTGGGGCCGCTTGCAACATATCCACCATTTCCACCACTTCACCCAGCCGGTATTCCCGCTCGATAATGGATTTTGTCTGTTCAAGTAATTCGGGGGTAACGTACAACGTACACATAAATGCTTCCAGTTAAAGGGTAATATGCAACAAACGCATATCCGGCGACACCGTAAATGGCAAATCCCGGTCTGTATCGTCTATTTCCTGATCAATGAGTAATTCCTGCAGTGTGATGGTTTTATCACCCTGCAAATTTCGGCTTTTCAGCATCACTTTCACGGCTTTGTGCAAGGTCGGGAAAATGGTATCATCCGATGGCGCCAACATCAACGCTTTTTGCTGCGCATAATACACCAGGTACACTTGCGTCAATTCGCCAAATACCATCGCTGCCAAATCCGCGTCGAGCCACAAATGCTGCCGGCTTAGCCGAACCGTGCCGCTGGAACTGGGCGGCAGGTTTGAATTTTCGGGTGTGGGTTTGATCCAGTACAAGGTTCTAGTGATGAGTGAGGAGTGAGGAGTGATGAGTGAGTATTGATGCGTGGTAAAATTTACAATAATTAATTGTCAATCAAGCGATTACGAAGTATGTAGTAATTTGGAGTCCTTTTTATCTGGGAGCGGTCGAACTTATTTTGAAAAATTCGTTGGAGTATTGAGGAACGGTTTATTCACTTAAGTTGAAATGCCTTTTAATACCACATTAGCAGTTTTTATTGTTTTTTTCGAAAAACCAAACCTGAAAAACCCAACTCATCACTCCTCACTCATCACTCCTCACTCATCACTAAAACACTCCTCACTAATAAACCCTGCCACCTTCTCCGCCGCAGCCACCGCCTCCGGGCTCATTTGGATTTCAATGCGGGTGTTATCCACCGCAATCAAATAGGCCTGGATGTCGCTGGGGTAATCAGCTTGCATGATTTTTTTGGCGTAAGAAAGTGCCTGATCCCATTTCAAGCCGTGCAAAAATACCAAAGGATCTTCTTGCGGCGCGCGTAGGAGTTCTTCGGCGGGAACTTTGTAAATGGAGCCAACCGGTTCGCCAGTATTAATCACGGCATCCACTACGATAATGCGTTGATGGCCTTTGAGTTGAAAAAGTACTTCAAAGGCCGAGGTGCCCATATCGAGGATGGTAAGGTCTTCACGCTCGCCCAAGCGGGCTTTTAACAGTTCGATCACATGAATGCCCACCGCGTCGTCGCTGCGCACCGGATTCCCAAACCCCATTATTGCTGTTCTGATCATGCGCTGTTATAGAACAAGACATCCGCAAGACAACGGTCCTGCGGATGCCATAAAATGAATGATTTCAGGTTGATACTTGAAAAAACAGGCAGCAACCGTAAAAACAATGGTTTACAATTTAAATTTTGCCAATTGTTCGCCGGTTTTGCCATCGTGCGCGTGTACGGTGCACACCAGGCAAGAGTCGAACGAACGGGCCACCATGCCCACTTCTACAGGATCGTGTGGATCTTCGATTTCGGTGCCTTCCAAAGCCGCTTCGATTGGGCCGGAATTGCCACCTTCGTCGTTTGGACCAACGTTCCAGGTAGTAGGCGCGATTACCTGGTAGTTTTTGATCACCCCGTTTTCAATTTGAATCCAGTGTGCCAACGCACCACGGGCTGCTTCGGTTGCGCCAAAGCCTTCGCCGTCTTGTTCTTTTGGTTTGATATAGAATTCGCCATCCAGGTTGATTTGGCTCAACCAGGTATTGATGAATTCGTACAAACGCGGTGCTTCGTGCACCCGTGCGAGGGTACGCGTGAACACGCTTGGGCCCATTTTGGCCATAATATCGCCAAACAACGGATCCTGAATTTGGTGATCCAGGTTGGCTGGGTTGGCATTCATGATCACGCGCGACAACGGACCCGCTTCCGCAGCGTAACCCATGTAGCGCGGTGCTTTTGCCCAGCTGTATTTCTCGTTGAAGTTGGAATTATTCAGGTTTTGCGATGGCAACGGCGTTGGCAGCGGCTCTTTCCAGGGGTGTGCAGCGTTCACGTCCTTATACCAGGAGTGCTTCACGTGCTCCATTACCTCTAAGTGATTGAAAGCGTGGTAGTTGGTGCCATCAAAGAAACCGCTGGCAGAAATGAGCGCCTGGTTACGGCCTTCAATGGTGGGCGTGTTGTAGCGGTCTTTGTGCAGGTAAGTGCCATACGCGAGGAATTTACCTACGCCCTGACCAAATTTGTCCAACCCGAATTCCAAACCGGCGCGGATAAACAAACCCAGGTCGCTGTTGCGCTGTGATTCATTTTCCTCTACCCAGGCCATCATATCGTCCCAGGATTTGATGCGCAGGTAGCGTTCAATCGAACAACCCAACCAAATGGGTTCGAGCCAATCGTTTTTGAAATGGTTCATGATCGCATGCGCGCGGGTAACGTCTTTCAAGGTAGGCGCACACATTACGCCGCCTGGAACCATGTAAGACGAGTGCGGCCATTGACCACCAAAGATGGCGTATACTTCCACGGGACGACCGGAAGCGGTAACGCCGCGTTGGAAAGACGTACCAACATAAGCGGCAAAACGTTTTACCACTTCTTCGTACAAAGGTTTGTTGGCAAACTTTTTATTGGCCATATCCGTAGCGAAAATGGCATAAAACCAACGCGGGATACTTTGAATCGTTTCGGTAGCCTGACCGATAGCGCGCAACAACAGGGCGTTGGGCGACAAATTGGTTTTCCAGGCAGTGTCCAGCGCCGAAGATGCGCAGTACAGGTGCGAGCCGCCGCAAATACCGCAAATACGCGGTGTAACGATCAGGCCTGATTGCGGGTCTTTGCCCGCCATGATTTGTTCGAAACCGCGGAACATCGCGGCTTGCGTGTGGGCGCGGGTAACGACGCCATTTTCCATGTAGACTTTTACGTCCAGGTCGCCTTCTACCCGTCCGACAGGCGATATATTGAGTTCTTTAAATGTTGCAGCCATTGGTGTGCAGCTTTATTTTTAGCGTTTCAATAATTATTTGGATGTCTCGAAGTGCTCTTTGTTGGCGCCGAGGACGCTTTCCGCTTTGCCGAGTACTTTTTCGAAGCCTGCGCGCATGTAGTAGCCGAGGCGGGTGTTGCCCGTAGGTACGTCTTGTGGCAGGAAACCCAGGTAAGTGAGGGTTTTGAACACACTTCCTTTCACGAGGTCGTGGTGTGGGAAGCCCGGTTCGGTACAACCCAGGCAAGGGTGGTTGGCGCGGGTTTTGGACGACTGGCGGTTCCACAAAATGCGGTTACAACTAGCGCGGGTCATTGGTCCGCGGCAACCTACTTCATAAAACAAGCAACCGCCGCGTTTGCCGAAGCCGCCGTCTACT
>CAIVGO010000521.1 GCA_903905445.1 uncultured Bacteroidota bacterium | reverse complement strand
CTTTGCAGCGAGTACATGGGACGCCGCATTTCATGTAAACGACAAACTTTTATCCGATCCTAGCTTGAGGCCTGATGGAAGTCAAGAAAAGACGTGGTACCAGAATAATCTTAATTCAAATTTGGGAAAACTCGTCCAAATATATAGAGGCACCATTAATTTAACTGGTCCAGATGCTACGGGTTCTGCAACGCAATTGTTGAATGATTTGAACGCAGTAAATACATCGTTAACTTATGAACAAAATTTAAAAACGGTGCTTCAAATCGGACTTGAAACAATCGTTTCGGAATCTAGTGTAATTTCAGAGGAAAAGAACAGTCAACTCCGGTCAATTGCTCAACAGTGTAGGTATCAAGGTGGAGTTGGGGTTGCTATGGCGCGCGCAATTTTAAAATTGGAGGCCGTACAACCGAATGATTGCCCGGATGGTTTGCAAGATAGAAATCAATTACAGCAAGAAGCAGCGTTACCAGAGTCAATTGGGGCAGAATTTTATCCAAATCCAGCCAAAAATGACATTAATATTAAACTAACTCAGCCACTGACAAATGGCCAGGTTCGGCTAATAAACATTGCAGGGCAAGTAGTTCGAAATTGGAACTTTAATGGTGACCAAATAGCATTACCACTCGAAGGAGTTACGAATGGGTTGTATCTCATCGAAATCAATAATGAAGGACAGTTCCTGAAGCGTTCAAAAATCACCGTTGTAAAATAATCATTTTCTTTTGTCTCCAGTGGTGGTATCCTCCACCGCTGGAGATTTTATGGTTAAATATAAAATGCTCATGAAAAAAAATTACTGTTTTGCAATGTTATTTCTTGCACCATTCTTGTTGTATGCGCAAAAGCATGACAATAATTGGATTTTTGGAACATCCTCGAACCCGTATAATAACCCTAATGGGGTGCTCATGCATTTTGAGCAGGGTTACCCAATGTTTAATTTTGAAAACATAAGACAATATTATGGTGTATATTGTGCAATATGCAGCGATTCTTCAGGCAATTTGTTATTCCATACAAATGGACGAGCAATCCGAAATAAAGTACATCAAATTATGGAAAACGGCAATGTTATCAACCCGGGTACAATATGGGAACAATATCTATTCGGTTATCCTTCTATTTCAGGTGGTTTTGCAATTCCTGCGCCCGGCTACTCCAACCGTTATTACCTGATTCATACTTCCTCAAATAATGACAACGAGCCTTTTCCGGCCTTCCCCGTCCTATATTCTTCAACCATTGATATGAACGCAAATGGCGGGCTTGGTAAAGTAATTTCCAAAAATGATACACTTGCTGAAGGCGACATTCCAAGCCCTGTCGCAATTAAACACGGAAATGGTAGAGATTGGTGGATTATTGTTGGTGATTATCAAAATGACAAGTATCAAACTTATTTGGTAGACCCAAGCGGCATTCATTTTGTATTTGATCAAATTATTACACCAGCAGCATTTAGTAGTACTTCTGGCTATCATTTAGCATCGCCGGATGGTCGCTTTTTTGTAAACAACGATGATGTTTCGGGACTTTGGATTTATGATTTTGACCGTTGTAGTGGCTTACTCAGCCATCCGCGCTTATTGCCTTATCAACCACCGGTGTTTTGGACAGCATCCAATGTTTTTTCGCCCGATACTCGTTTTCTATATGTTGGTACGCACTTAGTTGTTTATCAGCTGGATATGGAGACCATTGATGAGCCCACCATAGCATTTGACACTATTGCAAGATACGAATACGGGGCAAGCCCATCTCCGCCTTACTATACTCAGTTTTTGTTGCCAGAACTTGCCCTTGATGCTAAAATATATTACACAACTTTTAATGAAACTAATGCTTATCATGTACTAAATAGGCCTAAATCGCCGCTCTTGGCTTCTGATTTTAGCCAACGGGGGCTTACAATTCCCAAAAGACGGGACGGAACAAGGTGTTATTTCCCTTCCTATCGTCTTGGCCGCTCCTTAAATGCGCCTTGTGATACCTTGCCTTATGCGGGTACGCAAGAGGAATATTTTACGCATGTTCCGTACAAAAGTGCCAAAACAACCAGATCAGTAGAAGAAATACAAATACTTCATTTACCGCCTACTTTTCATTTACCCAATCACGTTCCTGATAGCCCACCTGATAATCCATTATCGCCATTGCGAATGCAGGAAAGTCAAAAAAAACTTCAACAACAAAAAAGCAGAAGCAATGATCCTAAAAAATAAATACGGTGTTGTAACGGGTTTTATCCTTTACTTTAATATGTTATTTGCACAGGTATCTCCAGACCAATTTTGGATCCTTGGTGCCGATGAAAATACCAATCAACCAGGATATGGCAATGCAATTTTACAGTTTACTTCAAATAATGTGCAGGTTACTACCCAGGATTTGCACATGAATTTTGAAAGCACTGTTGCTACCATGGCAGATAGTAATGGCAATCTTCTTTTTTATACGAATGGATGTTCCATCGCGAATGCTGAAGGAGAAACCATGGAGAATGGGGAAGGGATTAACCCTGGAACGATGCATGATTGGACTTGCGAGACTTCGGGTTATATCGCACCATTCGGTGCAATGGCGCTTCCATCTCCTGCGGGGAATGGTTTATATATATTGTTGCACATGGGCGTTGAATATGGTGCGGAAAGGAAATTACAATTTGGGCCTTTTTATTATTCGCTCATTGATATGACCGCGAATAATGGGCTTGGAAAGGTGATATCAAAAAACAATGTACTTATAAATGATAAAAATCTTGCACCTTTCTCTGTGGTTCGAAATGGGAATGGGAGAGATTGGTGGGCAATCGTCCCTTCCAGTGGAACAAATATTTACCATAAAATCTTAATCGATCCGAAGGGTGTTCAAAATTTTGAAGACCAGGCCGTTGGTCCAATGATCAGTTGCAGGCACCTTGGAACTGGTTCATTTTCGCGCCAAGGGGATCGTTATGCGCGCCAAGAGGCTTGTGGTTTGTTTGTCTATAATTTTGATCGCTGTAGTGGTTTGTTTTCCAACGCACAATATTTTAAATTTCCACCAAATGCATTCGGCGGAGGTGGAGTTGCCTTTACGCCTGATGGGAAAAGTGTGCTTACTTCAACCCAAATGTCAGTTATGGCCGTTGACTTAACCAAGAGTTCACCCGCATTAGACACAATTGTTGACTTTTTAGAAATATTAGGCACCAGTTTGAACCTAATGCAATATGGTGGAGATGGTAAATTGTATTTCTCTACCATGGGGCGCGGTGCTTTTATGCATGTTTGCAAAACACCTGGTGACACATCTGGCAATCTTGGTTTTAGTTTTCGTGGACAACCGTTGCCTGTCCAAAACATTAGGACGTTACCCAATTTACCCAATTATCAACTTTTTGATTTTCAGAATAGCCCGTGTGATACCTTGGGAATTACAGTATCTACAATGGAAAAAGGGGAAGCGCCAAAGACGCTGAACAGTTTGCGGCTTTACCCCAACCCGGCACAAGATCGGGCGGTGCTGGAACTCACTGAAACGTGGACAAGTAATAGTGCGGCACAATACCGCATATATAACGCCTTGGGCGCACTGGTACAAAGTGGTACGATTGCGGAGGGGGCTAAAAAGATTGTTGTACCGCTCAACGGCCTGCCCAACGGACTATATGTCTTTCAGGTACTGCGTAACGGGGAGGTGCTCGGCACGTCAAAACTTTCCATTGTGAAAAACTAAACCCTCTGGTTCATGCCCCGTGCGCTCACATAGCGCACGGGGCCTTATAATTTCCCGCCATGAAAAAATGTTCCGCCGCGCACTGTCTTCATGCGCTCCAAACTCGATGCTCCATCGCAGCGCGTGATCTTCGTTCTTCCCACGCTCAATCCCCCCGCCGCGCTTTGGTCTTCCCGATCTGCGATGCGGGACAGGTATGACCAAGCGCACACAACGTGCGATGCTAATCAACTTATAATCAATTTATTACAACGATTAGCCGCTCACGGGGTGTGTGCGTGGTCAAAAGACCAACGCACGGCGGCGAGGCTTTAGTAGTATAAAAACAAAGATTGAGCGCTGCCAAATATTAAGCGTTTCGGAAGAAAGGATTATGCGCGGCGGAAGTTAAAATTGCCTGAAAATGCCCAAATTGGGACGCATAGGTCCGTAGGACCGAAATTATGGTAGAAAACCCAATACCCCGAAATTCCCACCGGTAGGTGGGGAAATGAATTTAAAATTTAATGACCATCGTGAAAATTCCACTCCTACGGAGTTCCTAACGTGGCACCTGGCATTGCTACCATATTTTCGGTCCTATGGACCTATCCCCCTACTGCCCCGCAACCCCCAAAGCCAACCCTTTCACCCGAAAAATATAAAACGGGGCGCTGCTTTGGATATGGCTTTTCGATTGCATCATCACATCCGGGATATCCGAGTCGGCGATATAGAGCCAGCCGCCAGGGCCGAAACTCAGGCCGTCGGGCCAGCGCATCAGCGGGTGCTTCGCGTAGGTGCGCATCGTGCGCGTGCTATCAATCACATTAATGCTGCCGTCTTCTATGCCGGTCAGGTAAATATTGCCGGCTACATCCATGGATAGGCCGTCGCATTGGCTGCGTTTGGCATAAAATTCCACTTTGGCGGCCAATTCGGCGGCCGAAAGGGTTTCGTTGTTCAAATCGCTGGTGCGAATGCGGTACAATTTATCGCCCGACATCGGGCCGAGGTACAGCCATTCGTTGCGTTTATCCAGCGCAATCGGGTCGAAGGCGGGGTGCATCCAGTAAAAACCCAACGGGTACATTTTTTTACCTTTTGCATTAATTTCGTACGCTTCTTCTTTAATGGCCGGATGCTGATCGAGCACGCGGCGCACTTTTCCGGTTTTGGTATCCACGATCAACAAACCCGGGCGCATGGCCATCACGCCAATATCGGCCACATAAATTTTTGCGCCCAGACTGTCAATTTGCATGTCCTGCATGTACGAACCGATGCCGCATAAGGCTTTGGGAATGTCAATTTGCTGCACCAATGTGTTGGTTTTCAAATCAAAAGCGAGCAGGCGCGGTTGTTTCAGACCGTGAAAGCCGTGGTCGCAGGTCCACAAGCGGTTTTGAGCGTCAATGCGGATGTTAAAAATTTGATCTAAAAACGGCTGGTCTTTGCCGCGTGGTTGCTGCCAAGCCATGGAAGGATAAGGCTGCGGCTGACCATTGATCAGTTCCCACACTTTTACCTCCGGCCGACTTTCGGCATGGTAGGTGCAAAAAATCCGTCCGTCGGCGCTGACGGCTAAGTTACCCGGCGGTTCGGGCAAAGTGGCCACCACTTCAACCGCCGAATCGGGCAACATGGGCGCGGTGCTCATATCGGGAAAGGGCTTGCCGGTGCCGCCATATCGGTTGTAAAACCAGGCAAAAAACACCAAAAGCAGGAGCAGGATGACCAGCACGCTGCGGCCAATGATACGCAGTAGTTTTTTCATTTTAGTGGGTGCGGTCTTGCGCGTTACGAACCATGCCGGCTACGATTTTGCGGGGTAACAGGCGCGGAATATTGGCCAAAATGCGGTTCATAAACCCGTGAATGGCTACGGTTTTTCCTTGCAACATCGCTTTCACACCGTATTCAGCGACCACGAGGGCAGAAGGTAATTTGGCGCCTTTTACCAATTTGGAATCGCCCATTTCGGCTTTCGACTGGAAATTAGAGGCCGTTGGGCCAGGGCAAAGCGCGGTTACGGTTACGCCGGTGCCCATCAGTTCGTTGGCAATGGCTTCCGAAAAGGAAAGCACATACGCTTTAGTGGCGTAATAAACACTCATCAAAGGTCCGGGCATAAAGGCTGCCGTGCTGGCCACATTCAGGACGCGACCGCTTTTGCGTGCCACCATGCCGGGTAAAAACAAATGCGTCAGGTGGGTGAGCGTTTTGATGTTGAGGTCGATCATTTCGGCGTTTTTATCCCAGTTGGCCAACCAAAACTCGCCGAAATCGGCAAAACCAGCGTTGTTGACCAGCACTTCCACTTCAATGCCTTCCTGTTGGGTGTATTGGAACACTTGTGCGGGTGCATCCGGTTTGGAAAGGTCGCTGGAAAGGGTTTTGGCGGTAATGTTGTGCGCTGCGGCAAGTTCGTTAGCAAGCGCGGTCAGTTTATCGCCACTGCGGGCCACCAACAATAAATTGTATCCTTTTGTGGCCAAAACGCGGGCGATTTCGGTTCCAATGCCCGAAGATGCGCCGGTAATTAATGCGTATTGCATGTTGTTGTTGTTTTTATTTGAAAAGACAAGGTGT
>CAIVGO010000520.1 GCA_903905445.1 uncultured Bacteroidota bacterium | reverse complement strand
TTTGTTCTTCTTGTTCAAGCATGCTCCCTTCCGGCTTAAATTTCGTCGTAATGGTGATGGTGCCGTCCGCTTCAATTTTGTAGTCTGTTGTCATTGTTTGTATTTTTGACCCTAAATGTACATCAAATGGGAATTACACCCGTTCTTGAATACCGCAAATCTACCCCTTGTTTGAGTAAATGGGTGGCAAATGAATGGTGCATGGTGTGTACCGTTGCAACCGGGTTAATTTTACTTAAAGTTTTTGTAAGTAGAAGAAATCTGATTGAGATTACATCATGTCTGACGGATTAAGACGACCGAATCTGACACTGCTGCTTAGCATTGCAAGTAGTACCAGATTCGGTCGTAAGGCTCATCTTCCCACAGGGCGGGTTGTGGTGCCGTATGGTTTGTGCAGCTACCAACCCCCAAGCAGTGGTTAAGCACTATAAATTATAAAAAGGAATTATTTAATATTTATAAATGGTATCATTATCGTCGGCGAAGTTTTACCATCAGGCGGTAATGCAATTAGGCCTTCAAGTTTTGTTATTAGTTCAGAAACTGATTGCCATTTTTCATATTTTATATTATAAGATTTATTAGGAATTGAAACAAACTTTGAGTCCTCTGATTTAAATGCGTAAGCTGCATTTGCTGTAAAGACTGAAGCAATTGCAGCATTCCCTTCGGTATTGATTTTTGTACCACTTGTAACCGAAAATATTCCGCTTTCGATAACATTAAAACTACGCAGAATAAATATATCCAAATTCTGGTCGTTTAATTTCAACTTATTAATCAAAGATTTTTTACTTGCTTGGTCTAAGTCTGTAATAAGATTTGAAAAACCTACATTGCTAAAAAAAGGATAGTATGAAATATCCCATTTTACTTGATGTAAGTCTGAATTAGACATCATTGATTCTATACTACCATATATTGGAATAGAAAGTTTAAGCTGTGAAACTACAGATTTCTCAGTAACAGTTGATTCTTGGAGAGTTGAGGTTTTTTCATAGGTGATGTCTATATCTTTTAAAGGAATAATATCTAAAATTTGGAGTTTGTCAGATTCTTTTTTTCCTATAACAAGGCTACCAAGTTGTTGCTTAATATCTAAAAGTCTTGAAAAATCAGTTGTAGAATCAAATTTTAAGTCGGTGCCTAATGAAATCAAACGTTGTTTATTGTCATTAACATCATATAAAACAAGACCCGTAAGTGGTATCGCCTGATTAAGTTCGTCTTCTGAATTTGGAACAATAATAGGGTCTAACGTAAATTTTGTATTTGATTCCGTTGGATTATACTTTATTTTTATATTTCCACCCTTATATCCTTTTGTTACAAATATTCTGTCTGTTGGAGTATTACTATTTTGATCTGAAATACTTTTGCCGACGATAAAAGACTCATTTACTTTTAAGTCACCTTTCCTAGAATAGCTTTCTACATTAACAGTTATGTCTGTTTTAATGTAGTTCTTAAAAGTAAGATTTGTTTTAACAGAAGCACAGCCGTAAGTCAACAGGACCGCGGTTGCAATAATCGAGATGCTTTTTTTTGAATTTTTCATGATGCTGTTTTATTTTTATTGTTTACTCTTGCTGCTAAAGATTGCTTCCCTGCCAATCGCTCCCGAAATACAGCGGTTTTGGCAGGGAAGGAAACCTTGGGATCTTTTTACAATTTATTTATTTCCTCTTGCGTTAAACCAGTCGTTGTTGAAATCAAACTAATGTCAAAATGGCTTTCTTTCATTTTTTGGGCTATCGAAAGTGTGTTTATTTTAACTTTGACTGAATTGTACCAAATGTATGATGTTATATACCCAACAACAGAAACACCAATTGCCCCAAGAATCAGTGCAAGTATTGAAAACCAAATTTTTTTTCCTGTGCTTATGGTTTTGTTTTTAAATTCTTCGAAGTAAAAAAGAGTGATGAAATACGTTTCAATCGCAAAAATTGGGATAAAAATTATCCAGTCATACCCTTCTTTAAGGCCATAACCTGTAATTATTGGAGAAAATAGAAGAAGAAAGAATATGGCAAATGCCAATATTACACTTCTCCAAAACCATTTTTTATAAAATTTTGATTTTTCTGAAATTGAAACTCTTTCAATATTCATGCTCCTTTCAATTGAAGTTGGAACTGAATTTATAGCCATTCCGCTTTTGCTTGTGTCTTTTAGATAATTGGTGTACCAAATTGGAATAAGTGAAAAAAGGGCACCAAAAAATGAGGTAAGTATTCCTCCAATTACAGCTTCCATACTACTTGGGTTTAAAGGTCAGTAAAGTTAAAATTATATTTAATTATTAATTTCTCCATGATTAATTTGTCAAGATCATCAAATTCCTCAACTTTCTTTTGAAAATCACGTGTAATCGCTCCAAGTTGGAGAAGTTCATCTCTGGTGTATTTTCCTTTTTTCTGAGTATCAACTGCTTCAAGTTGCATATAAGCACTTGAAAGTTGTTGGTCAATACCAACACTTTCCTGAATATGGTTTGCTAATTCTTTATCAACATCTTTTAAATCAATTTGTGCATAAGCATCTGCCAATCTTCGAAATTGTTCAGATTGGGGTGTTACCCTAGATAAGTCTAAGTCTATGCTTTGAAGTTTTTGCCAAGCCTTAATAGTGTTATCTCGTAACGTCTTTAAGCTTTGACGCTTTGTCATCGCATTTTTGTAATATTTCGTTTCTGGAAAGGTTCTTGTCAAAGAGTCAAACAATTCAAGCGCAACGTAAAACTGGCTATTACCTTCCGCTTTGACAGCTGCATTAAATAATTCAACTGATTCGGTTTCTTCAACGCTCTCGCAACCATTGAAAATTAAAAAAGTAAGAACTACAAGTACTGCCAAGCCCATAATAAGGGTGGTAAAGTAGTGTTTATTCATATTTTAACTATTTTGATTGTTTTTAGTTCATAACTAGAATACTACAGCAACTCCATCGCCTAAACACCAAACACCCCTAATAACTCGATCCCCTAATTTAAAAAAACTAATCTCTGGTCCGTTGCGGTAATTTCGCTACAAACATACAACCCACCCTTTACACATCCAAAAAAATCTATATACTTTTTTACAAAAAAATTATAATTCACCCATCCACATTAATTTCCATTACCGCATAACACCTAAAGATAAAAAAATCCCCCCACCAAACCCTAATTTTCCCTAATTTTGCGCCCGCTATCCAAAAATGCCCAAATAACAACGCCAGCATGAGCAGAAAAATAGAAATCCTTTCCCCCGCCAAAAACCTGTACCAGGGTATGGCGGCCATCAACGCCGGTGCGGATGCGGTGTACATGGGCGCGCATACCTTCGGGGCCCGCACCAATGCGACCAACTCGGTGGAAGACATCGCGGAAATGGTGCGGTATGCCCATTTGTTTAAAGCGAAGGTGCTGGTGACGGTGAATACCATTCTGTACGACAATGAATTGGAGGCTTGCCGGCAACTGATCTGGGAACTGTACCACATCGGCGTGGATGCGCTGATTATTCAGGATATGGCGATTTTGGAAATGGACCTGCCACCCATTGTCTTGCACGCGAGCACGCAGGCGAACAACCGCGATGCCGCGCATGTGAAGTTTCTGGCCGATTCTGGCATCCAAAGAGTGGTGTTGGCCCGGGAACTGAACCTGGACCAGATCAAAACCATCCATGATGCCACGCCCGTGGATCTGGAGTTTTTTGTCACGGGTGCGCTGTGTGTTTCGTTTAGCGGCAATTGCTACATGAGTGTGGCCAATGGCGAGCGCTCGGCCAACCGCGGTTCCTGTGCCCAAAACTGCAGGTTGCCGTACCAACTCATCGACGGGAAAGGGGAAACGCTGATCGAAAACAGCCACTTGCTCTCGATCAAGGACCTGAACCTGAGCGATGAACTGCCGAACCTGATCCGCGCGGGCATTTCTTCGTTTAAAATTGAGGGCCGCCTGAAGGATTTGGTGTATGTGAAAAACAATACCTCCTACCTGCGCAAAAAATTGGACGCGTTCCTGGAAGCGCATCCCGAACAATACGAAAAAGCGTCTTCCGGTCGTACGTTTTACCAGTTTGAGCCGGAATTAGACCGCAGTTTCAACCGGGGCTACACGGATTATTTTGTCAACCAACGCCATGCACGGATTGGCTCCTGGGAAAGTCCGAAATCGCAAGGGCAGTATATTGGTAAGTTGCTGGAAATTAAGGCGAACGGTTATGTGATCGAAAACCACGAACTGCTCAACAATGGCGACGGCCTGTACTTCGTGAATGAAGCCGGGGTGGGCGACGGACTGCAGGTGAATATTATTGTGAATGAGCTGGTGGTGCCCAACGAACTGAAGCATATTCCAGCGGGCACAGATATTTACCGCAATTTGGATGCGGAGTTTATCCGGATGGTGGAGAATGAAAACAGCGCGGTGCGGAAAATCGGGGTGAACATGCGTTTTAGCGAAACGGAAACGGGTTTTTGTCTGCACGTGGTGGATGAAGATGGGCACGAAAGCACGGCTTACTTGGAAACGCCTAAGGAATTGGCCAAAAATGCCGAGGGTTTGCTCGAAAATATCCAGAAGAACCTGGCTAAAACGGGTAATACGCCGTTTATCGCCGACGGGGTGGTGGTGGATGTTGCGCAAGCGTGGTTTTTACCCAACTCCAAGGTGAATGAAATCCGCCGGCAGGCGCTGGAGCAATTGGTGGAGGTGCGTATTCGGAAATATCAACGCACCGAGCATGTGCTGGTGAAAACGGAGCATCCATATCCGGTGCAGGAACTGGATTTTACCTATAATGTATCGAATAAACTGGCGCGGGCATTTTACAAGCGCCACGGCGTCACGGAAATTGAAAAGGCGTTTGAATTGCAATGGGATCCCGGCAAATCGCGGGTGATGGTGACGAAATATTGCGTGAAATATGAGTTGGGTAAATGTCCGCGCTACCAACGGGAGACGATGGGCACCAAACTGGTGGAGCCGCTTACCTTGAAACACGGGGAAGTGGAGTATAAGTTGAAGTTTAATTGCAAGCCTTGCGAGATGGAGATTTGGGAGAAGGACGCGGAATTCGTCATTGAGGATGATTTTTGATATCCGATTATATGATTTCTGATTTTCGATTTTGGGAATTTAACCTTTATATTGGGGGGGACGCAATTCAGTCAGCACGAGTAATCTATGACGCATACTTGACATTTTTGTTTCGCGCAGATTTTACACAGAAAAAAAGCGCAGATGTTACGCAGAATAATTCTGTGTAACATCTGTGAAAAAGAATCTGTGTAACATCTGTGTGAAATAAGTTGAATTGTGGTCGGATATTTTTCCCTTATTTCCTCAC
>CAIVGO010000519.1 GCA_903905445.1 uncultured Bacteroidota bacterium | reverse complement strand
TCACTCCTCACTCCTCACTCCTCACTCCTCACTCCTCACTCCTCACTCCTCACTCCTCACTCCTCACTCATCACTCATCACTCCTCACTCATCACTCCTCACTCCTCACTCCTCACTCCTCACTCCTCACTCCTCACTAATAAATGTACACCCTAATCATCGGCAGTTTGGTATTAAGTTTTTTCCATGCGATGATACCCAGCCATTGGTTACCGGTGCTTGGTATTAGTCGAAGTGCTGGGTGGACAGTGCAAAAAACGTTGTGGGTGACTTTTTTGGCGGGCTTGGCGCATGTTTTAAGTACAGTATTGGCAGGGATTATTTTGGCGGTGGTGGGTATTGCCATTTCTGAATATGTGTCCGTTTTTATGTCGTGGATTGCGCCGGGCTTATTGATCTTGCTGGGGATCTTTTATATTTACCAGCATTATTACCACCATCATTTTCATTTGCATAAACAGACCACGGGGTGGGGAGTAATTGCCTCCCTGGCGCTGGCCATGTTTTTATCGCCTTGTTTTGAAATTGAGGGCTATTTTTTGGCGGCGGGTCAATATGGCATCGGTTTCGTGTTGTTTTTAGCGCTTTTGTATGGGGTCATTACCATCGGCGGTATGTTGATTTGGGTTTGGATGGCTTTGCGGGGCTTGCAACGCTTAGATTGGCATGCGTTGGAGCACAATGCCGGCTTGATTGCGGGCGTAACGCTGATCATTTCGGGTGTTTTATTGCATTTCTAATTTTGCGCCATATTATAGAATTGCTGAATTAATTTAGATGTAAAATGTGTAAAATGAGTATTAAATATAGTTTAAATTATTTTCATAAGTTATATTAACAATTGCGTGCCAAAGAATATTTGCCGATATTCGCGGAATAGCCCTATTTTCGCAGTAACAAAACCCTTTTTAGCAAATATTCCAAATTGATGGCACGTAAATATTGAACAGTGCCTGCTACCGCACACCTACATGACTCCACCACGCCTACTTTATGCTTGTTTTTTTTCAATAGGTCTGTCTTTACAATCGGCCGTATTATATGGTATTTGTGTGGATAGTATTCGGGTTGTTATCCAACCGGTGCAGTGTTATGGTTTGCGCAATGGGGCCATCCTTATTGATACCGTATATGGTGGTGAAAAGCCGTTTTATTATTCCCTGGATGGACAGTCTTTTAGCACGCGCCCCATCATGGAGTCTTTATGGAGTGGCGATTATACGGTGTATGTGCGGGATGCATCGGGGTGTATTTATCCAACCCATGTATTTGTGCCAGAGCCGGAGGAATTGAAGGTAAGCCTGAGCGTTTCGGATGAAAGTGTCGAAGCGGGAGTGCCGGTTCAATTAAAAGCAGATGTAAACATTCCTTTCAAAGATATTCGGTCGATTGAGTGGCGCCCGCCTTATTTATTTGCGCAGCAGGCTATGTTGGAGCAGGAGGTGCGGTTGTCGGATACCACCACCATTGCAATTGAAATTACCAACCAGAAAAATTGTATTGCGCGGGATCAAATTACGATTCATATTGAAAAGACAAACGTGTACTTGCCGAATGTGATCAGTACAAGTAGTAATACCGATGCCTATTTTACGGTATTTGCCGGAGAAGGCGTTGCGCAAGTGCTCAGTTTGCAGGTGTACAGCAGAAATGGCAGCCTGGTATTTGAACGCCAAAATTTTCCGCCCAATGACCCGCTCAAAGGTTGGAACGGGCGTTGCAGAGGCAAGGTGGTGCAGAGCGGGGTATATCCTTTTCTGGCCGTCTTGGAATACCGCGACGGCCAGAAAAAGTCATTTCAAGGCAGTATTACAGTGATTAATTAATCACTTTGCCATTTTTCACTTTAAAGGAAATTGCCCGGATTTTCAGGATATTTACCAACGGATTGTCGCTCAAGACAATAAAGCTGGCTTCGTAACCATCTTCAATTTTGCCAATTTTGCGTTTTGGGAAAATGGCACGCGGGGTGTTCTCGCACATCACTTTCAATAATTTATCATAACCCAATCCACCGAGGTTGAACCAGTAATTGAGTTCTACCCTGCCAGTCCGTTGCGGATCATCGGAGCCCAAAACCAGGTTCACATTTTGGTCAAACAGGCGTTTGATGGTTTTGAGGTGAAATTCCTGCACAGCGGCATTGGCATTTCCCTGGGCATGGGAGAACAGGGTTGCCACAGGGATTTTCTTTTTGGCCAGTTTTTTCAGATCATCGTCTGATAAGGTGTAAGGTTTTGCATCGCCGCTGCCGTCCCAGTTGTGTCCAGGCAGGTTGGCCAAGCCGTCTACGCCCAATTTAATCGCCAGCGCCACATCTTCGGCCGTTTCAACGTGCGCAAATACACGCAAATCGGATTTATGCGCTTTTTTAACCACCAATTTGGCCATATCTTCGGTCAGTCCTTTTCCTGCTTTGCCGCCATTTTTTTGTACATCCAAGAGATAAATGGAAATCACGTCTGGCTTTTGTGCCTTGATTTTGGTCCAGTTGGCTTCGAGGGCCGTTTTATTGTCTACAAACCAATAACCGTTGCCGAGCATTTTATTGCCCGTTTTGATCTGATCGTATTTGGCGGTCCATTGTTGCGGATTTTTCACGCCTTGGGCCGGGCCTTCATATTTCAAAAAAGGGTAGCCTAAAGAACAGGTAATGCCGCCGTTGGCAAACAAAACATCGGGTGTTTTAGCGGTATTTACCATAGATTGTACGGCGGTGCGGCCTTCCTGGGTATTGCTAAGCACTTGCAGGTAAAACACGCCTTCATCCAGGTACAACTTCAAGGTGCTGGAAGCCGCTGGATTGTCGGCTACACTCGCGCTGAATACATCACCCATGGGCGGAATAACCCATCTTCCGAGCAAATCAACGACTGAATCAATTTTAGCGGGTGCTTTTTTGCTCAGGGTACCATTCACAACATACCAGGTGCCGTTGGTGAAATCTTTGCCGTTGTACCAGCTGGCATTGCGGTATTCGTAGTTTTTGGAGGTTGACTGCGCGTGGATCGCTTGTGCAAAAACGACCAAAATGAACAGGTAAAAGATCTTTTTCATAAGCATGTAGGTGTCTGAAAATGGTATAAAGCGCAAAAGTAGCGTTAAGCCAGGCAATTTTTGCCAGGTTAACAAAGGGTTTGGAAAATGAACCGCAATGCGCTTATTTCAGACCCAGTTGCGCTGCTGTTTGAAAGTCATTGTTGGCTTTTTCCTGGAGGCCCATGGCTTGAAATAAAAAACCACGGGTCTGATAGGCTTTTGCGTATTTTTTGTTGATGGAAATGGCTTTTTCCGCATCGGCCACGCCATTGCCTGGGTCGCCTTTTTGTAAATAAGCATACGCACGGTTGTTCCAAATCATTTCCAAATTTGGATTGATGGCAATCGCAGCGGTGTAATCTTCTATGGCTTCCGGGTAACGCGCCGTTTTTACATTCAGTAGACCACGGTTAACCAGTGCTTCCAGGTATTGGGGGTTGAGTTGAATCGCCTTGGTATAATCTTCGATGGCCCCATTCATGTCTTCCGTTTTTTCTCGTGCCACGGCCCTGAAATAATAGGTTTCGAACGATTTGGGCTCCAAAGTCAGGCTTTTTGTCAGATCCGGAATGGCTTCTTGCGGTCGATTCAAAATAACCAGGCATTTCCCCTTATTCATATACAGTTTTGGGGTAGAAATACCTGCCTGTATGGCTTTGGTAAAATCTTCCAGGGCCTCCGGAAATTTGCGCATTTGCATGTAGGCCTGCCCGCGGCCATTGTAGGCTTCGATGGTATTGGGATCGTATTTCAAGGCCTCGGAGTAGTGCAAGATGGAATTGGTAAAATCGAGCGCCAGCAATTCATTATACGCCAGGTTGCACTGACACAAGGCCGATTCGGGTGTTTTAGCTACACAGTTTTTGAACAAAGCCACGCCTTCTTTCCAAACTCCCGATTGTTGAAAGGCCAATAAACTAAACAAGCAAGCCATACCTGCCAAGGCAAGGTTCCGAATTTTAGGCTCCAGTTTTTCGGCCAACAAGGCCAACAGGAAAAAAATGCCGATGCAGGACAGGTAAACATACCGATCTGACCGCAACTCAAAACTACCCACGGTGCGAAAAGGAAGCATGACGGTGAGGGGTAAAAAATACAGCGCAATGCCCAGGAGATAATCTGTTTTTGTGCGCAGTTTCCACCATATAATGTAGACCAATCCGGCAATCAAAATCGGAGAAATCAGGTATGTCAAATCCCACGCGCCTTCGGTTTTGACAAAAGGGTAGGCGACGGAAAAGCCAATCGGGAGGAGTAACTTAACGGGGTAAAACAAAAGTGTCTGGCAAATCATCAACAAGCGATCAAACACACTGAATACCTCGGAAGCAGCCTGGATGTTATGGCCCTCGGCTTCCCGGGTACTAAAAGTGTATAATCCAAAGCCAATACTAATTAGAATGTACGGTATTTTACTCAGCCAGGAATTTCTTTCTAATTTTTTAAAACTATAAAAATCAAAAAATAAAAGTAACAAGGGGAGGGTGACGGCGGCCGATTTGCTGAGGCAGGCACATAAAAACAAACCAAGCGAGGCGGCATACATGGCCCAGTTTGGTTTTTCCGTGGTTGAAAACTTGAGATACGTGTACGCGCTGAGCAGGTAAAAACTGCTGAAAAGTACGGTACTCATAGCAGCGGCCCAACAAACGGCTTCTGTTTGCATGGGGTGTACGGCAAACAACAGGGCGGTTGCAAAGGCAATCCAGGGACGTTTAGTCAATTGCAGTAATACTTGGTACACCATCCCGGCATTAAAAGCATGCAGCAGGAGCGCCACCAGGTGATATCCCCAGGCATCCTGGCCAGAAAACATAGAACCCAGCCAATAGGCCATCCAGGTGAGCGGGGCGTACATCCCGAGGTTTTGTCCGCTGAAAAATTTCCCCAAACTGGGGTTTTGCAAAGCCCGGTTGTACAAAATGGCTTTATCATCGTCAAAAAACACAAAACCGTTGTTGACGGAGGCCCCAAAAACAGCAATGGCAGCCAAGGCAAGCAGGAGGAAAGGCAACCAGGGCCGGTCGAATATAGAAAAGGGGGTATTGGAAATCGGATCCGAAGGCACTGTTAAAACAGGCGTTGGTACTGCCGGGGGAGTTTGCTTTTTTTTCTTCGTCATAACGCGAAACCATTCAGAAACAGGGTGTTACTTATCTTTTTTAGGTGTGTTGGGGTCATCGTAGTCGATTTTTCCACCCCACATGCGCATTTGTCCGAGAATCCATTGTTGCCGTTCGCGCACTTTGCCCGAGGGCTGATCCACTTTATAGATGAAGGGGTTGGGCAACACCGAGGCCAGGAGCGCTGCTTCCTGTCGGTTGATTTGGAGGGCACTTTTTTTGAAATAAAACTGTGCGGCCGCTTCTGCACCGTAGATTCCATCGCCAAATTCGATCGAATTGAGGTAGGCGGTCATGATCCGTTTTTTACTCCAAATGGTTTCGATGAGGAAGGTAAAATACACCTCAAACCCTTTTCGGAGCCAGGATCGGCTGGGCCAGAGGAACACATTTTTAGCCGTTTGTTGGCTGATGGTGCTGGCACCGCGTTTGCGTTTATGATTGCGGTTGTATTTGTAGGCTTTTTCAATGGCTTCAAAATCAAAGCCTTCGTGTTCCAAAAAGTCCTGGTCTTCGGCACAAACCACCGCGAGTTGCAGTTGGGAGGAGATTTTGTCGAAAGGCATCCAGTCGTGTTTCAGACGCAGGCTACGTTCGGCATCCCAACTTTGTTCCCAGCTGCGTTGCACCATCAGCGGAGTGAGGGGCACGGGCAAAAAGGCGTACAAAAGCGTCAGGCCAATGGTTATACCAAAAAACCATAAGCAAAAGCGGAGGAGCAGCCGCCTGAGATATTTCCCCCAAAGTAATTTACCGTATGCATCTTTTGGAACACTTCGGTACCAGGCGCGCAACCATCGTTTTATAAAATTCACGTAAGAGCAGTTTTACAAAGCAAAAGTAATTGCTTTTTGAAACTTAGGTAGCCGCTCTTATTAGAAATCCATTCCTTCTGATTCTTGTCGGGTGTTTTTTCTGCGAAATAGGGACACATCAAATTTGCCGAAGCGGTAGGAAAAGTTGACCCGTACCAGTTGTGGGTCGCGGCGGCGCCAGTTGTCCTGAATAAATACGGTGGATGCGGTATGGGAACCAGAGATACGGGAGCGGAAAATATCCTGCATACTCACGGTGATGCTGGCGGTGCGTTTCCAAAGGTCTTTCCGTACACTTAAATCGCAAAACCAAACCGGGTTGGAGTAACCTTGGGCGGTGCTGCTCGGTCCGCCGCCCCAACCGCCGCCGCCCATACGACCACCCCGGCCACCGCCGTTGTTGTCGAACGAAAAGGCCGTGCGGCTTTGATAGGAACCATTGATCTGAATGGTGAAATTTTGCGGCAAACGTATATTCAGGTTTTCTTTAATGAACCAGGTAAATTGTTCTGCTTTCAAATCGGCAGCAATGTTGGTGCCATCCACAATGGAATTATACAGATTGAGGTTGCTGGTCAGGTCGAAAATTTTAAACAAGGTGTTTTTTACCGTAAATTCTGTGCCATAAGCCGTGCTGGACTTGGCATTTTCGTAGGTAGACACCACCACTTCCTGGCCTTGAATCACGTCCGATTGCCGGGTTTGGTACCGGGTAATGAGGTCGGTTGCGCGTTTGAAATAGGCCGAAATCAGGATGTTGTTGTTTTTATTTAGGATGTTTTGGTAGGAAAACTCGAGTGAATTGGTGAATTCAGGACGCAATGCCGGGTTTCCGCGCGAAAGTTGGAGCGAGTCAGTAAAGTCCGGGAATGGAATGAGTTGGAAGAAATTCGGCCGGTTAATACGACGGCTTAAACTCACCTGAATATTGTCTTCCTCGTTCAGTTTGTAGGTAAAATTGACACTTGGAAACAGGCTAATCGGGTAGTTATTGGTAAAACTGGTATCGGTATCGATCAAATAGCCGGTGTAGGTGGAACTTTCTGCACGCAAACCCGCCTGAAAACCCCATTTTACATAGGATTTGCTGAAGGTGCCATACGCGGCATACACCTGGTCGTTGTATTTATAATGTCCGGCAAAGTTGGGCGCCAACACATATTCATTGTTGATAAACAGGTAACTGTCGTTTTCACTTCTGAAATTGCGGATGGCCGCACGCACGCCGGTTTCAAATTTCATTCCATTGCGCAACGGATTGACAAAATCAGATTGAATGGTCAGGAATTCATTGGATCCGGTTCCGATTTGCTGCTGCACCGTATTTTGATTTTGACCAAGATAAGTGGTGGTAAAATCATTGAGATTGTCTGATTTGCTGCCGTTCAGGTTTACATCGGCGGTTAACTCCTTGCCTTCTTTTGGGAAAAGATGTTTGTACAATAATTGGCTTCCGAAATTGCTGTGGTTGCGTGAACCGATCGTTTTCCGGTTGGAATAGCCGGTATGTGTTTCGCTATTACGCAAAGTATCGGTTTGAATATCCAGTACATCTTCGGAGGAGTTATCGCCCCGCATAAAGTTACCGCTCAGGGTGAGGGTATTGCGGTTGTTGATGAAATAGTCGATTCCAGCCCGGCCCATGGCAAAATAGCCTTCATTTACGCCCCGATTATCTTGAAATACATTGGTAAGCGGGGTGCCCACAAGGTTGTTGCGGTCGGTAGC
>CAIVGO010000518.1 GCA_903905445.1 uncultured Bacteroidota bacterium | reverse complement strand
CGGGTTCCACCCGCGTTACAAAAAAAACGAGCCGACAGGCGTTTCCCCATCAACTCGTTTTTTTATTCAATCCATTTCACGATGTGCTGCCCGCGACCCTGCATTAATATCCATACCTAAATAACTTAGCAGCAAGGCAATACCGAAAACGACACACAGCAAAGCCCAACTAAATTACTGTATTTTAACAGGAAAGGTCACATCAAAATCAACCGATCCACCCGGATCAACCGTATTGCCTTTATCGGTTGGCTCATGAATCAACTTGATCCGTACACTACCCGTAGAGGCGGCAGCACTGGTCCATTTAGAGTCCTGTCCAAATGGTTTTCCGGCTGCATCCAAATTCAAATCGCCGACCACCAGGTTGCCGCCAGTAGCCTGGTACACGAATAAATGATCATTGCTTTCTTCCTCTATTTCGCTGTCTAACGCCGTGGTGCCATCGTACACATGTACATGCACATTAAAAACGGTATTCATCGGAATATCAATCGACGCGATGGTATTGAATACGCCATCAGCATCAGGATCCTCGGCCGAAAATTCTTCGTTGAATGTACTGCCATTGATACCCGTGAGGTGTACTTCTATTTTAGTGATTTTTTCTTCCACGGTGGCGGCATCCTTTTTACAACCAACAACGAGTGTAGCGGAAACACCAATCAAAAGCATTAAAAATTTTGAAAATTGAATTTTTGAGTAAGCCATTGTTTGAATTTTAAAAAATGAAAAATTAGGTTTAATGGGTGCTGCCAAACCTCCATTTGGCCCGCACACCCACATTTACCCCCAATTCATCCGCATAAAATCGAAAAAAATTGAGGTAATCCCGATAGCGGGTATTCAATAAATTTTGAACACTGAAGCCCAGCTCCAACGGGTGTTTGCCCAAATTGAACGTATGTCCCGCATCCAAAGTCAGTACGGTGTACTTTGCCGGAGCCGGTTTGGTCAATCCCGCATCCGGTATCCGAATCTGACGCAAAACACTGGTACCCGAAATGCGAACAAAACTGGGCGTTTGTGCTGCCTTTTCGCCCTCCTGAAAGGTCCATTTGATCCCATACTGATACCGGTCGGCTGGCATCAGCGGCAGCCAATCATGCACAGCACTTTCCTGGTTGCTCGTTTTAGCCAATCGATACCCGCGTAACAAGGAGACCTGCGACTCTAAAGATAAACGACGACCCAACTTCACCGAAAAATTGCCGTCTATTCCCCTTATAACCACCTGGTCTTGTTGGTAAAAATAAGCAGGGTAGGGCCCGCGCACCGTCGTCACAATGCTGTCTTTGGGCTGATTTAAGTAAATAAACCCTTGAATCTGATTGCGATAGAGGGTAAGGTTTGTGGTCAACCAAGGGAGGTCCCAGTCAATACTAAGGTTGGTATTCCAGGCCTTTTCCGATTGCAATGCAGCATTGCCCTGCTCGTAGGTGCCTGCGCCCTGGTGTACACCCCGCGCGTACAACTCGTTCACCGCAGGGGGCCGCCAGGCATAACCCGTATTCAACTTAACCTGTACTTTCGGCGCAACATGGTACAGCAACCCCGCAACGCCCGAAACATTGCCAAACCAAAGCCGTTTATCCAAATTATTGTTGCCATTGCCCGTGGTGGTTATATGGTTCCAACGATAATCATACCGCAAGCCGATATCAAACTCCAAAGGCATTGGATAACGCCGCCAACGCTCCAGCATCCACACCGAGCCTGCCCATCCCAGGTAATCTGGAATGAAACCGCCTCGACTCACATAATTCAATTGCTGCATGGACTG
>CAIVGO010000517.1 GCA_903905445.1 uncultured Bacteroidota bacterium | reverse complement strand
GTAATTGAAGGTAAAACGAGCATCACCTTTAACGGGTTTGTGGTCGGTAAAAAAAGCAACCGGATCGTATCCGTCCAGAATGATACCCTTGTCGTCAATGTTTACAAGGAAGGTTTTGCCCTTTGGATCGGCATCGCAAGCCCGATGCGCCAAAACAGCCAGCATGGATAATAAAAAGAGGTACTTCATGTTATTTTGTTTTTTTGTGTGAAATTGGTGTGTTGAATTGAATGGGACAAAGGTCAGGAAGCGTATTGGGGTGGGAGGTTACCCAGGTTACATTCGAGCAAAAAGTGAAGAATTGTGCAAAAAAATTCCTGACAAGATGCCGGGCGGCGCGATACTCAATTTTTACTGGGTTTCGCGGCTTTTAAGAGCAGCGCATGTCCATCAGGATCTCGAAGCAGGATACAATCGACGGAATCCACAGCAACCACCGATGCGGAAGTTTTTGCGTATCCGAGTTTTTGCAATTTTAAAAGCATGGCTGGTAAATCATCTACCCACAACTCCGTCTGATAATGCCACAAATCGGTTGGGCGACTGTCGGTTGGGATGGTTCTACCCCCGGGTGGGGCGATGTAGCGCAAGAATTCTACCCCAAAACCAGCTGCTGCATGCAATCCATTGATGTCGAGCCGGGCACCAAATACCTGGTTCAGGTGTTCCTGTTCCGGGCCATAATTTTCCGAATGTCCGCCCCATTCCAGTCCCAAACCATCGCGGTAATAGTCCATGCTCTTTTTGGTGTCTGAAATAGCAATGGCAGTGTGGTCAATCCCCAAAAACAAAGCCGTTTGATTTTCTTTGTTTTCCGGCTGCCACTTGGAATTGCCTTTGCCTTTCGGAAACCAGATGAGTTCGAGGTTGTGTCCTTCCGGGTCGCGGAAATAAAAAGCCCGGATCCCCGCGGCATTGGGTAAATAATCCGGCAGCGTTTCGGGAAAAGTAGAAACGTGTTGGACCTGATGGCGCAGCAGTTTTTGATAAGCCGAATCCATATCAGCTACTACAATTGCGAGGTGCTGAAACCACAAATCATTACTCCGTGTATCTGCCGGAACGGGCCGACCTTCTTTGGTGCCGTCAAAATCCATCAATTGAATCTGTTCTTTACCAAGTTGCAGGGTAGCAATCCGAACAGAGGCCGTTTTTTCAGTCAATCCAAACAGTTTTGCCACAGCGGCTCCTTTTTTTGTTTCTTCTTTAATTTTTTTAAAATCCAGGATTTTTACAAAAAAATCAACTTCGCGGTCGAGGTCGTGTACGGTGATACTTACGGCCGAAACAGCCGTTGTTTTTTGGGCAAAACCCAGGGCGGCATGGCCCAATAACAGCAATACGATTGCTGCCTGAGATAATGTTTTTATCATAATTTGTTGTAAATCAGGTTAAAGAATGATCCGAATGGGACAAAAGTAGGGGCGTATATTTGCGCCGGATGTTACAGGGGTAACAGTTGAGAAATTAGATCCATTAAGCTGCTTTCGGAGGACAAAGCATTTGGATTTTATTTAATACAGACAGGATAAAATTTGAAACTTGAACCATAGTCAACGCAAAGCGGTTATGAAAATATCTGGCTGCAAATCCATTGAAAATCTTTTTTATCCATCTTTCAAATCAATTTAAATCTGGGTATAAATCCATTGATATGAGATTAGGCAATATCGCCATCCACATCCTTAAATGCTTTTTCATAAAATACGCACAATGACAACATCCATTAGAAAAATACAAAAAGAAGATCTAAATCACCTGAAAAGCGTTTTGGACTCCATCGAATTGTTTCCTTCCGACATGCTGGAAGACTTGATGGCAGATTATTTCGAAAATCAGGAAACCCAGGATATTTGGTTTACGGCAACAAACGACGATATTCCTATATCCATTGGTTATTGCGCACCGGAGAAACTTACCGAGGGAACATTTAACCTATATGCCATTGGCGTACAAAGCGATTTTCAAGGAAAAGGCGTCGGACATAAAATGATGACCTACCTTGAAGACCAATTAAAAGCGCAAGGGCACCGCATATTGATCGTTGAAACTTCCGGATCAGATGAATTTCAGGGTACAAGAAAGTTTTATGAAAACCTACATTACAACAAGGAAGCGGTGATTCGAGACTTTTGGAAGGACGGCGATGACAAGGTGGTTTATTGGAAGAAATTGAATTAAAATACATATCTCACCTAAAACAGCAACATGAAATACCTAAGCACAACCCTTCTCCTGATACTTAACCTAACATGTGCACTTGCGCAAAGCAATAACCGCTTTATTATCACATCCGATATTGACCATTTTTGGGAAGCCTACGATAAAATACAAACCACCAGCGATACAAGCTTGCAACTGGAATATCTCGATAAACTTTTCTTTGAAAAAGGATCGGAAGGATTGCCCTTAATCATGCAGGCACGTAGGTATACCCCCCATGAATATCTGACCGCAATCCATAAGTATCCATTATTCTGGTCGTCTATCCGGGAGAACACACTGAAGTCAAAAGACTTTGCTACAGCCATCGAGCAAGGTGTTGAAAAATTAAAAGTGATTTATCCGGACCTTCAACCGACCAATATTTATTTTACGATTGGGGCTTTGAGAACTCCGGGTACGGCGCTGAATAAACAATTATTGATCGGTAGCGAACTTGCTACGGCGGATGCGCATACGAATACCAGTGAATTTACAGTAGATTTTAGTCACTTAAAACCTTATTTCGAAAGCAACCCCATCAACGACATTGTCTTTCTTAATATACATGAATACATTCATATTCAACAAAATACAGAAGGTGGTTATGATTTGTTGTCCCAAAGTTTATTTGAAGGCATCGCAGAGTTTGTACCAACACTTGCTTTGGGGAAATCGTCCCCCACACC
>CAIVGO010000516.1 GCA_903905445.1 uncultured Bacteroidota bacterium | reverse complement strand
CCTCCGTGCATCCAATGCGGAAATACACCATGAAAACGGTCGGCAAACTGCAAAAAAGAAGCAATTTGCACCACTCGGTTCAGGGCTTCTGCGCGGGTAATCCATCCGCGCTCGCAGGCAACCAGGATCGACATTACCCCAAATCCGGTTCCGCCGGTTGTGACGGTATTGTTGTTGCCATTGCTGCGTTCGCGGGCCATACCGCTGGTCGGATGGCCAAAATCCCAAAAATAGCGGAACGTTGCACGTTGTACCATATCGAGCAAGGCGCTGTCACCCATGGGTGCGGTGGTAGCACTTGCCAGCTCAGAGACGGCACTTTCTACCCCGGCACTGCTGATCGAACTTACTTTATAGTTGCGGGTAAGGGCGGGGCCTTCGTCGCAAATCCAGTCCGTAATGGTTGTGTTGGTGGTTTGTTTTAAAAGGGTGTACGTATTATTAAAGGCGTCCGAACGGTACACTTTATATCCGTTTGCGTTGGGCACGGGATTCCACTGCACATCAATATGACATTCAAAGGCATTCGCGAGCACCCCTTGCGGTACTTGGGCTGGAAGCAAACTTGCGCTTGCCCAACAGATCAGCATTGGTAGGATTGGTTTCAACATTGTTTAAATGGCTGCGTTGCTGCGCAATACATTGGTACGGCATTGTACCCATGCTTGCGTTTGCGTTGACTTTTAGTTTTTGTTCAATAATTCGGTAAACGCAATGAATCGCAGGATGAAATTACGACAAATACCTGTTTTAAAAGCAAATATACACCTCACCAAAACTACGCCACGCGTAAATTTTAATAATTCATCATAAATTCGGTCAAATTCGCCTCTTCCGGCAGGCCTAACTTCTTGCGCAGGCGGTATCTTTTGTTTTCTACCCCCCGTACGGAGATATTGAGGAGCGGTGCAATTTCCTTGGAAGCCAGGTTCATTTTCAGGTAAGCGGCCAGGCGAAGGTCCCCTGGCGTAAGATCCTGGTATTCGAGCATGAGGCGTTTGAAGAAGTCATCATGCACCTGATTAAACGATGCTTCAAAGATTTCCCAGTCGTGGTCACTTTCCACATGGCTGTCTATGAGCCGCGATAATTTATCGATGGCGCGCGCATCGCCCTTGGAGGCCAAGAGGTCGTCTTTTATTTTCAGTAAAATTTCGTTTTTCCGAATTAATCCGAGCGCGGCATTAGAAAGTTCACGGCTTTTATTGTCGAGTTCCAAACTAAGCATTTCGCGCTCAGCGTCGGTGCGTTGTTGGGATAAATCGCGTGCTTTTTCGGCTTCTAGCTGGTTGCGTTGAATGGCCAGTCGACGCAAATTGATTTTTTCAAATAAATACAACAATCCCAATGCAAGGCAGGCATAAATGATCCAGGCCCAGACGGTGCGGTACCAGGGTGGCTTTATGGTAAAATAAAACGGACTTTCTATGTCTGAAAGATCGGTGCGCAGCCAAAAGACATAATTGCCGGGCGGCAAATTGGTGAATTCTTTTTCAGGTACAGTCAACCATTCCGACCAATGCTCAGAAAATCCGTCGAGTTTCCAGCTGAATTTGGGCGCATACCCATAAATCGGGGCCGCAAACCGAAAGCGCAAATCATTCAGGCGGAAAGGAATCGGCCCTTTTGCTCGGTTTGAATCTAGTTGTATCACCACGTCCCCTGCTTCCAGGCTCCGTACCATGGGGCGGGCTTTGTAAAAGGTTTGGCCAGGCACCAGGCGGGTTTTATCCAGCAGTGCGAACCCGTTTTCCTGACAAAATAAATAGGTTTGGTCGTTCAGTCCCAGAATATTTTCATACCCCTCCACCAGCGCAATGGGAAACCAGTATTGCTGCGCCTTACTTTGAAGCATGATGCGCGCTTTAAATAATTTGAAATAATCACCGTCTTTGCCCGGCAACAATTTATGCGCTTGCAAGGCTTCGGGCAAGGTTTCAAACTGAACCTTTCCCGCGTTGTAATGAACTGCCCTGGGCGCGCTTTCCGGATTAACAATCAATTGGTTATCCAGTAAAAGCAAGTCTGCTTTAAAATCGGAGGGCAAACCGTCGGCCGTGGTGAAGTTTTTTTGTTCGGATACTTTTTTTAAATCGTCCGACAAGCGCAAGCGGAACACGCCGCGGTTGGGATGGACGCCCCACAAATAACCTAGTTCATCGAAAATGATTTTTCGGAGAGGTTCTGCGAATCCTTCCAGGCGGTGTGCGAACGCCCAGGCACCATCGGGGCCTTTTTTTAGCACAATTAGTCCGGTGTATGTGCTTTGCAAAAGGGCATCTGGACGGTCAGGTACAGGCAGGGTACACCATCCGCCCGTAATGGATGATATTTTGCGCGCAACATGGTTCTTGAGTAGAAATGTTCCGCTGTTGTGTCCGCAAATTAATTGATTATCAAATGCTTGTAACTGCCATACCTGTCCCTGCGTGCCCTCCACCAAGGTGAAAGACTGGGTTGCGTTTTTTACAAATACACCTTGATTGCTCCCCACATACAATTGATCTTGAAACAGGGCTGCCGAATACAAGGCCCCTATTTTGCCAGAATTGTCATTGAAATACGTGACAGGCGAATTAATTTCAACAAAATCAATCCCTCTGTCCAGCCCGAGCCACAGGTTGTGGTCCCGGTCTTCATGCAAAGCCAACACCGTATTATTTTGCAAGCCCGACTCCCGGTTGAGGTGGTATCGCAACTGGCCGTTGGGTTCCAGGAGGTATAATCCATTTAAAATGGTACCAACAGCCAAACTGCCATCGTGCATGCGCTGTGCCTTATTGAGTTGATACCGTTTGAAATAAGCATTGAGCGGATTGTTCCAAGGGCTTATTTTTTTATCTTGATACGTCCAGATTCCTTCGTTTGTTGCTCCCAACATCAAGCCACCCGCACCGTCCGACACAATAAATTGAATGATTTTATCTGCAATGGCTTCGGTGCCTTCCAACAATTCGAAACGGTCGTCGGACAGTAATTCAAAAATACCACGTCCGATTACTTGAAAAAGTAAGCGTCCATCCACCTGTTGTAAAAACATGATCGCTCCGGGCGGATTGATTGCCGTAATTTTTTGAAAATCGTAGCGGTAAATGGTGGAAAAAGATTGAAACAGTACTTGATCTGGCAGGGCGAGGATATGCCAGATTTCTTCCTTTAAAAGGCGGGGTGCCTGCACATGTTGACTTAAAGACTGGTATTGTAGTTTGCCCGCCACATCTTTTTGCCACCACCCAAATTCGGCAAAACCACCCCCATAAATGCGTTGATCGGCCCCGACGGCGACCGCGCGCACGGTTTGTTTTTGCGGTAAAACATAGGATTGCCAACGCGCACCATCGAACTCCAACAGACCGCCATTGTTGGCAAAATAGATCCAGCCGTCCTTACCCGATTGGCTAAGCGACCAGTTTTGGGCCTGGGCATTGTATTCGAACGGTGTAAAATTACGCACACGTGGGAGCGCCTGCGCACCTAAAAAGTAGCCGCTGCAACAACTATAAAGGCAAATGATGTAAAAAAAGGAGGCTTTTAACCGCACAACTAGGTTTAATTTGGGGATAAAGAACGGAAAAATCTGAGAATTGACTGGGACGCTTGCGCAGAAGTGATTTTTTTGGGCAAAAAAATAAAGAAATAATGATTTATGCCAATGTTATGATGGTGCATGTTGCTTTGGGGTGGGTAAAGGTTTTGTCTGGTATTTTTATACCAATTTATATTTTTTACCTTTGTTCTGGCATGTTGTTTGTCGGATATACGTCAGTCGCTTGTTTCATTTACATCGCTCCTTTGTAGTTTTGAGCCCAAACAAAACTTTGAACAAGCGTGCTGCTTTTCACTTTCATCCACTTTTTAACCGAATTATGAAAAAAACGATTCCATTATTGTTTTGCTGCCTTTTTTTCGTTTTAAATGGACAATTAGGTGCGCAAAACCTATTTTCCTGTGGTTCCCCAACACCTCCTGGGGCAATTCGTTGTACTCAGTCCTGCATTTATTGCGATTTGGATGGATTTACCGACACGAATGACCAGTTTTTACCCAATGGTACCAATGTGAGTTTGTGTTTAGGATCAATTGTGTTAGAGAATCCGCGTTGGTACGGGTTTATTGCCGGTACATCAACTGTGGTAATCGGCATTGAATATTTGAGTTGTCAAGGAGGCGATGGTTTGCAAGCGGCGGTCCTAACGGATTGTAATTTGCCGGTTGCCTGTGCAGCAGGGCCCAATCCGGGCGGCGGCGGTTTAGGTGGTTTTAGTTTAACGCTGAATAATCTGACCGTTGGTGCACCTTATCAACTGCTTTTAGATGGTCTGAATGGAGATATTTGTAATTATACGATTACGGTACCAGTTGGCTCTGTTACGCCATTGCCCCTGGGCCCGGTAGGTACTTTGGAAGGATTGGCACAGGTTTGTCCAAACGGCACCACGCGTTATTCGATTCCACCGGTTGCCAATGCGGTTTCTTATACCTGGACCGCTCCTTTTGGTGCAAAAATTAATGGCGCGGGCAATGTCTTGATTTTACCTGCGGCCAATGGCAATGCAGTGGATATCACGTTTGCTACGGCAGGTGGAAATGTTTGTGTTACGGCATCCAATGCTTGTAGCGCACCGGTTACCCGCTGTTTGGCGGTTGCCAATACACCTTTAGCCATTAATGTATTGGAAGAAAGTGTGGTATGTTATTCGCAAGTGCCGTACGAATGGCCCGAAGAACCACATCCTGTGTTGGCAGTGCCCGGCACCTATATATTAACGTCTTCGCCTTACCTTTCTTACCTGGGTTGCGATAGTATTGTGCGGCAAAAAGTGCGGGTTTTACCTTTAAATGTAAAAAACCTGCCGCCGGTTTACCTCTGCGAAGGAGAATGTTTTAGCATCAACGGGTTTGAATATTGCGAAAACGGCACCAACCAGGAAGTACTCACCTCCTTTGAAGGCTGCGATAGTATTGTAAACTTTACGACCATCGTAATCCCGATTAAAGCCGTCGTACAACAACCGGACACCATTACTTGTGCTAAAACCAGTGTGGTGCTCACTAGCGTAGGATCGACCGTTGGAAATGGGGTTTTGTACCAGTGGTTCAACAGCGCTGGTCAGGTGATTAGCAATACCAATACAGCGGTTGCCACGGCTTCGGGTGAATATTCACTCGTGCTCACACGCGCCCAAGGCGGAAAAACATGTTATGACACGGCCACTGTTTTTGTACCGTCCGACCTGAATGTGCCCCAAGCAAGCGCGGGTCCGCCGCAAGTGCTTACCTGCACCAAACTTGAAGTACAATTGCAAGGTTCCGGTTCGGTTGGCAGCCAATATTCGTATTTCTGGACCGCAACCAATGGCGGGAATATTGTTTCAGGCTCCACGACCTTGAAACCAATTGTAAATGCACCCGGTACCTATCGCTTGCGTGTAACAAACAACATCAATGGCTGTACCACCAGTTCAACCACCAGTGTGATTGCATTAACTACCCCACCTGCGGTTACGGTTGGTGGAGGCACTTATACGTGTACGGACCCACAGGTGGTTATTCAAACTACGACCAATGCAACGACACCTGGATTTAGCTGGTCAGGCCCCAATGGCTTTACCTCTACCTTGCAAAATCCAATTGTGAACCAGGAAGGAAGTTATTTCCTCACGGTAACGGACGGTGTAACGGGCTGTACTGCCACCCGTACTGCAGTGATCATCGCCAACAATAACCCGCCGGGCGCAACTGCCACCAGCGGTGCCATCACTTGTGTGGTACAGTCTGTAACCTTAAATGGCGTGTCGCCAACCAATGGTACTTCCTTTTTGTGGACAGGCCCTAATGGTTTCAATGCGGCCATCGCCAATCCAACTGCTACTACGCCAGGGGTTTATAACTTGCTGGTAACTGGTACCAACGGTTGCACCAGCACAGCAACGACTACCTTAGCCCTCAATACCACAGCGCCAGGCGCGGTGCTTACTCCATCGGGCAACCTGAATTGCAACAACGCAACCATCAACCTGATTGCTGCGAGCACGGCCAATCCTGCAAACCTTAACCACATTTTCATTCGTCCAAATGGTTTGCAAGACACCACGGGTACGGTAGGCTTGTTGGTGGTTAACGCAGCAGGTGCTTATATCGTCCAAGTAACCAATACGGTAAATGGCTGTGTGAGCCAGGATACTGCAAGCGTTATTCAATACAGCGCCGTATCGGCAACCTTATCTGGACAAACCAACAACGCCTGTTTTGGTGACAATACCGGCGGCATCACGGCCTCCGCAGCAGGCGGCAATGGTACTTATACCTATGCCTGGAGTAATAGCGGCAACACGGCCGTATTAAACAACCTGGCGGGTGGCACTTATACGGTGACCATTACGGATGGTGAAAATTGCACGTCCACTGCGGTAGCCACCATCACCGAACCGGCTATTTTGGTTTGTAATGCATCGGCTACGCCGCAAACCGCCAATGGCCTTGCCGATGGTACGGCAAGTGCTGCGCCAAGCGGTGGTACACCTGCCTATACCTATCAATGGAATACCCTGGATACCACAGCAACCATAACCGGTTTGTTGCCAGGCTTTTACACGGTTACTGTAACGGATGGAAACGGCTGTACAAAAGCACAAACCATTTCGGTAAGCCAATACGATTGCGCCGTGCAAGGCACCATTCAGCAAGCCAATGTACGCTGCTATGGCAATGCAAATGGTTCTGCTTCTGTAACGCTGACAGGTGGAAATACACCTTACACCTATGCCTGGAGTAACGGTGTAAGTGCTGCTTTTGTATCCAACCTTGGTCCAGATACCTATACTGTTACGGTTACCGATGCTAATAACTGTCCGGTATTGCTTAGCTTTACGATTACCGAACCGGATACCCTGGTTGCAAATGTGAGCACAACCGGCGCAAGTGGCCCCAATACCAACAATGGAACTGCTACGGCCAATCCAAGTGGTGGATCGGGTGTGTACACCTATCTTTGGAACAATGGCGCTACCACCGCCGCGCAGGATAGTCTGGCAGGTGGAACCTACACCGTGACTGTTTTTGACAGCAATGGCTGTTCGGATATTCAAACGGTAGAAGTTGAAGTAGGCAATTGTAATTTATTGACCAGCTTCCTTACGGTGAATCCCGCTTGTTTTGGCACGACAGAAGGTCAGGCTACCATTGTATTGACGGGCGGTGCCAATCCGTTTAACTTTCAATGGAGCTCGGGTGACACAACCGCAACTGCAGATAGTTTGGCGGCAGGCGATTATTTGATTTCTGTAACGGATAATAATGGTTGCCAAATTGTTGATTCTGTTACGATTGTACAACCCACCGAACTTTCCTTATCGGTAGATACCGTCATCAATACGGTTTGTACCAACAGTCCATTGGGCGTTGCTGGCGTGCTTTCAAACGGCGGAACCGGCATCGTATCGATTCAATGGAGCAACAACCAAACCGGTTTGTTGGCTGTAAATCTCGTTGCAGGCACTTACACGGCAGTTGCAACCGACGAAAACGGCTGTACAGCAGAAACATCGGCGGAAGTTATTGCAGTAGATACCCTGTCACCAACGATTGCTGTGGATACCGTGACGGTTCCGCTTGGTCCATCCGGCAATGTAACCCTCACGGTACAAAACCTGAATGCCAATGTAAGCGATAACTGTGCTGTAGGAAATGTGGCGATTTCACCTAATTCCTTCAATTGTACACAATTGGGCTTGCACACCGTTTTCCTGGTGGCTACCGACAATTCAGGGAATACCTCCAGTGCCAGTGTCGTGGTGAACATTGTTGATAATTCTGCACCGGTGTTGATTTGCCCACAAACTATTATTCGTTGTTTTGGAAATACCCTGGTGCAATACAATGCACCTACTGCTACGGATAACTGCCTTGGCTTTGGTGGTGGATTTGCACTGGTTGAAGGTCTGCCGAGTGGCTCTGTTTTCCCGCTCGGAACTACGCTGACTACTTATGCTTATACCGATGGACAAGGAAATGTGGGTTCTTGCAGTTTCGAAGTGACGATCCTGACACCATTGAGCGTAAGCATCGATTCGTTGTATAATGATATTGAAAACACCCAGGTAGGGCGTATTAACATGGATATTACCGGCAGTTTGTCGCCATACACGTATCAATGGTTTAAAAATGGCCAGCCCATTGCCTTGGATACAGAAGACCTTACCGGCTTGGGCGTTGGTACTTATACCGTCATTGTGACGGATGCAAACGGTTGTTCTGCAACCAGTGCGCCAGCAACGGTGATCAGCGTGGTGGGTACCGAAACACCGAGTTGGACGCAACAAGTGGGTGTTTATCCTAACCCTACTACCGGTTTATTGACCATCGCTTTGCCCGATAATTTGAACGGCAAAGACCTGCAATTGGCGGTGTACGACCTGACTGGACGCAAGTTGATGGCGATTCAATCGACTGTACAAAATCAATTCAATTTGGACCTGCAAAAACTGGCAGCCGGAATGTATTCGCTGCTGATCCAAGTGGATGGGGAGCAAATGATGCGAAAAGTTGTGTTGAGTAAATAGTTTTAATTTTAAGATAAATACAAATGGGCATCGCTTCCTTTTTACGGAAGTGATGCCCATTTTATTTACGGACATTCAATTTTATGCAAACTACTGTTTCGGATCGGCTATATACCCCATAAACACCATCGTATTGGTAGCAACATGCCGCAAGACCAGTACAAATGGCTGGTTAAACATAAAGGTAGGCGGGATTGAATTAACCCCAAAACCAATGGAGGTAACTGCAGCGCCTTCTACGCCTTTTTCGTCCATTTCCAGCACCGCTTTGTGTTGCAACTGGTTGATAAAAATATTCAACGGAGCGCTACCCAGGCCGGTAAAATCGGCTTTCTGGTCCGAAAAAGCATCCAATATGCCCAGACTTTGTAAACTTTGGACTAAGTCGTTTTCGTAGGCAATTTTGAGTTTGGGCACAAAAACGGCTGCTCGGTTATATTGAATTGCGTCATACAAGTCTTTCCAAATGGGGAGTGTGATTTTTAAGTGCCAATCTGCGTCGGTGTTTTGGGTGCCCGGTTGTAGTAAGCTCAGGCTATAGGTTGAATCTTGGAATGGAATATCCACGATGTTGTAATTGGCAGTTTGGGCAAAGGAAAAATTGCGATCGGCATGCAGGAACGCGAGGTTGGATTGGCTGCCATCCTTTTTCTTAAAAGGCAGCGTGGTTGTCAATGCTGACGCAAATCCAGTTGCCCAGTCGCCTTTAAAATGCAGGGCATTGATTAAAAAAGCCACATCCAAAGGTCCGATTTTGTTTAGAATTTTGTCAATTTTATCCTTGGTATGGGTTTTTACCCAACCATTGATGGCGTCTAAACTGGGCTGTTCCGCATCAAAATTCAGGTTTTGCGTACCGGCATTGTAGTGATCGTTCAAGGTTTGGGCAAAAGGCGTTAGCAAACTCATGCGTTTAGAATCGTAAAAAAAGCCGTTTGCAACCGTCAATGTTGGCTGCCCGCTTTGTTCTGTCAGCAAGGTATTCAAGTCAGCATGCAAATCATTCAGGTCGGCAACCGAGCAACCGGGGCATTCCATGAAACCTAAAAACTCATCCAGGGTATTTCCTTTTGCCCCATTGATGGCCATTTGAAAGGCCGTTTGAATGCTGTACGGCGAAATGAGTACATTTTCGTCGGGTTTGGCCAATTGTTCTGCCTTAAAGATTTTCCAGCCAAGTGCCTGATTCATGGCCGCAACTTGGGCTACGGTTTCGACCTTGATTGGATCTTTGGGGAAATCGGGTGGGGTGGAAGTTTTGTTACAGGAAATCAGCGAAATAGCCACGAGGAGCGTGGAAAAGCGCACAGTTTGTTGCATGGTTTGTATCAATTTTATAAAAGATAAATTAGGTTTCAGGCATTTTGTGCCGGATTGTTTATACTACGAAGATTGATAAATAAAGGTTGGGTGCTTATAGTGGACCATTTTGCGCAGTTGCTTTACCCAGATTTAAATGGATTTAAAGGATGGATGGATAAAAAAATGATTTTCAATGGATTAGAAGCCAACTGTTTTCATAAATACTTTGCTTTGACTTTTTACAGAAAAATGGTGCAGATTTTACACAGATTTTTCCGCGTGAACTCGGGTTCGGATATAAATTAAATTGTGTTCGTTGCTTTCATCCTTGCGTACCGGATCAATGGAAAACCCATTTCGTTCCACCAAGCGTCTTGAAGCAGTATTATCTTGATGTATATATGCTTCAATTTGTTGGAGTAGTATAGTGTTTTCCGCAAAATTCAGGATATTCACCAAGGCTTCTTGCAGGATTCCTTTGCCCTGGTGATCGGGATGTAATTCATACCCGATTTCCGCGCTGGCATTTTCTTCTACAAAGCGCCACAAACAAATGGTTCCAATGAGTTGATTATCAATGGGTAAGCGTATGGCCCAATAGTACAATTGCAGGTTTTGAAGTCCTTCCTGGATACGCAGCACAAAAGCGTGGACATCTTCCAAACTGACCTGTTTCGGCCGATTGATGTACATATTGACGCGGTCATCTGAACGTAAAGTCACCAATGCATGATCATCGGTTTTTTCTATCGCATTGATAATCAAACGCTTGGTATGGAAACTGGGCATCGGTACTAACTGAATCGGCATGGTACAGCAAAGTGTTTTAGATTAAGATGTGGCCGTGAAAACGTAACGTCATCAACGACCATGACTTTCATTAGGTACATAGCCCCGAATGTCCCGTAATTTTAAGGTTTATTCCAATCAAAATAGATTTAAATTTCTAAAAAATCATGAAAAAACAAACTGGTATCTGGCTCGACTTACGCAACGCGTGGATCATAAACTTGCCCCTCGAACATGAAGGCAAAATTACCACCCACCATATCGTTTCCAATGTGGAAGAAAACCCCGCTATTACCCAAACCATTATGAGTACCGAATGGGGACCGCATGGTGGCAATAACCAAAAAACAATACAAGAACGGCAGCACCACGAAGAAAAGCATTTTTTTGATAATATTCTCAAAAACCTGGATACCGACATTGAAGAATTGGTCATTTTCGGTCCGTCCGAGGCCAAATTCGGACTGGAAAACTTGCTTCAAGCACAACACAATGTGCTAAATATCAAGGGCGTCGTGGCAGTTGATCACATGACCGAACCACAAAAAGAGGCTTGGGTGCGGACGTATTTTGATCGGCCAGCGCCTCGTTTGTTGCCTCGGTAAACTTGGGATTACCGCAGATTACCCGGACTACTACAGATTAAAGGGATTACCACAGATTAAAGGGATTTTTAAAGTTTCTCTTAAATTAAAAAATCTGTGGTAATCCGAGTAATCTGTGGTAATCCGAGTAATCTTTGGTAATCCGAGTAATCTGTGGTAATCCGAGTAATCTGTGGTAATCCGAGTAATCTGTGGTAATCCCTTTAATCTGTGGTAATATAAAATCTGTGGTAACCCCGTTTTCAATTTCCCCGCAACACCCGAATCCCAACTACCACCAACCAAACCAGCCACAAGGTACTACCGATCAATCCCGCCAGTTCCCAAACCGGAAAACCGGGAATCACCGTTGCAAATAACTCCGCCTGCGCCATCAAATAGATAGCAGAAGATCCGTATCCCAGCCAAATCACCCATTTCGGGAACATGCGCAGCCGATCAAAGGCCAGCGATAACAGGACGGTCCAAGTAATCGTAAACAATTGTCCAACATGTTCACCCAAGAGCACGCCCCCAAATTGGTGAAAAGCCTGAAATACGACTTTGGCTGCCGCGCGGGTCGCATCATCGGGCGCCTGGACGTACATCTGCGCGAGCACGGGCACCACAAACACCCAGCGCAACAAGCCGATCATTTGTGCAATCAGGCCGATTTTGCCAAAAGTAGTGGCCCAACGCACAAAAGGTACAGCATTTTCTAATTTTTGCCCGATGCGTTCATACGCCACCAACAAAGGCAAACCGAGGACAGCAAATGCCCACCAGGTCCAGATCAAGGACGCGCCGCCCGCATGAAATTTTGTTAAAATTTCCCCTGTTTCTTGACGTAATACCATCGGGTATTCGAAAGTAATACTCAATACGATGTAAGGAACCAATACGCCGATTGCGCCGGCAATGAAAAGTGCACCTGTTGTTTTTTCCGCTTTCATGTCATTTCTTTTTTGATGATTGAATGACACAAAGGTGGGGTTGTGTGGTGGCTGGAATGCTGGACAAATGTCCATAAAAAAGGAATATCGAACACCGAATATTGAACACCGAATTTCGAAGTGTTGCGTTGCGTCTGGCTATGTAGGCGCCAAAAGTCAGTGGTTGCGCTGCCTTATTTCGAAATTCGGTGTTCGGTGTTCACATTCTTATGGCGATGCATGCTCCAAAAGCCAGAAGCAGCGCTGCCTTATTTCGAAATTCGGTGTTCACCTTCACCTTCCACGTATCCGACTCAAATGCCGCGGCGTAACCCCCAGAATCGACGCAAGGTATTGAAGCGGAATACGTTGCAACAATTCCGGTTCCTCATTTAATAATTTCTGGTAACGTTGCTCGGCATTTAGCGTGATCAAATCAAAACGGCTGTTGTCGATACAGCCAATTTGCCATTCCAGTAGGCCGATGTAAAAATCTTTTAAGGCTGGAATATCCTGTAGCAAGGCAAGCAATTGAGTACGTGTGATGGTCCACACCCGCGCATCACTTAAGGCGCGGATGTTTTCCCTGGTTTTTACAGATTTTAAAAAAGAAATAAGGGAAGTAATAAAACTATTTTCCGCCGCTACATAGGTGGTGCGTTCTTCTCCATCCGCCAAAAGGTAGTATTGAAACAATCCACTTTCAACAAAAGCAAGTTGTTTGCAAAACTGATTTTCCTGGATAAAATGATCACCTTTTTCGAGGATTTTAAGTTGAAATGATTGCAAAATAGCGTTTAAGTCGGGTTCGGAAAGACCCAAATCTTTAAAAACGGCTGCTAATGTTTCCATGATGAATGGTGTATGTAAATGGTGTATTGTTTTTAGCCAGGATTTTTTTTGGAACGATCCATTTGTTTTTTCAAACCATCATAGTCAATCTTGGTATGATGACGTGGGTCCAACGGCAATTTTTCAAGCCAAATAATGCGATCCACGGGTTCAGGCAAGATGGCCAGCAAATTTGCGTCAGGCACTTTCAAAGTATCAGGTTTGGATTGAACCACTGCAATCAATTGTCCTCCCCATTCCAATACCGTTCCGCGCGTGACCAGGCCGCTTTGTGTAAAAACAGACTCCCAGATAAAAGGTGAAATCCAGTGCCCGTTCCGAAAGATCATTTGGTTGCAGCGGCCACACAAATACAATAAACCATCGGAGCCCACAAACCCTGCATCGCCTGTTCGATGCCAGATAACCCCTTGATGATCAATGATTTTATTGCGTTGAAATGCAGCGTCGTTGTTGTAATAGGACTTCAACACATGATCACCCGCTACGATAATTTCACCAATGGATCCTTGCGGCAAACGTAAAGATTCCAATTCGTTTCCTGTTACAATTGCTTCCCTGATTTCAATGATTTCCAATCGAATGTTCAAATCCGGCGTACCTACACACAAGCCACCCAGCACCAATAAATCGCTTTTCTCCAACAATTGTTCCACCGAAACGCCCGCAATCGGCTCGGCTTCTGTTGAACCATACACCACCTGAATTGCCGCAGCAGGAAACGCCTTTTGGAACAACGCCGCTTCTGGTGGAAATACCGGTCCTCCACCCGTAAACACTTTTTTCAAGCTCGGTACAGCATTATTCCCTGCGGATTCGGCCAGTTTTTGCACAAAATAGGGCGATGCAATCAGCGTATGTACCTGATTTTCAGCCATTTCTTTCAAAATTACATCCGCTTTTAGGCGATGCGCTTTCTTCGGACTAAAACGCGCGACCACCGAACTCGCGCCGGTACCAAAATTGATCAGCAATACAATCGGCAAAGTCGTCATCACCACCGTGCTGGGTTCGGAGGCCATTTTAGCCGCCAAAACGCGAAATTGATGGCCCAAAAATGCATGGGTGCGCCGCGCTGCTTTGGGCGTGCCGGTACTGCCAGTCGTAAATGTGATCAAGGCGGTATCGTCCTCCCCACAATTGGCCAGCGCCTCGGTTTGTTTGGATAAGTCCACTTTTAAACGCGGTTTAATCGGTATTTTCCGTATTTCCGGTATGAAAAAACCGATCCACCGAAACTTCCAGGGCGCAATAAAGGCTTTACAATCCGCCAGTTTGCAACAAAGCCGCAAGCGATCCAGTCCCACCCATTCATCCAGAAATACCGCCGTTGCCCCAATCTGAAACAAGGCCATCACCACGCGGTATAAGTCGAGCCCCATCGGTACAAAAACCAGCACCCGATCGTTTTTTTGAATGCCCAATTGGGTAAAATAGGCTGCGGTAGCCCTTACTTCGGCCGCAAATGTACCATAAGTACGTGTTTCTGCCCCGTCCCGGATCGCCAAAACGTCCGGCTGCTCGGCTGCCCGTTGAAAAAACAAGGCGCTGATATTCATTGATTGGTGTTGCATCGCCTACAAAGTTCGGTACATCAATACATATTCCCGGAAAATGCTGCCCCAAAAATGATCGGAAGTCCGTATGGAGGCATTGTCGACCCGCATCAAGGCGTGGATCATTTGGCTAAAGCCCAAATCTAACGCCTGGTTGACCATAATCTGGCACAAAATCTCTCCCATACCTTTAAATTCCGGATTCGGTAGCCGCGCTAACGTCTTGACAATCATTTGTTTGCGCTCCGGGTCCCGCGGCTCGGGAATGCAAAAGATCATGCCCACAATACGATCCTCCTGTTCTGCCAGGATGACCAACTCTTCCCGCATCAATGGCAATATCTTTTTGTATTTTTCTACAAATTCGGTCTTGTCAATGGGCGTATATAAAAACGCTGCATCAAAAGCTGTGATGTTAAAATCGGCTAGTTTTTCCAGTTCTTCCTGGGCATTTGCGCTGTTAAAATTGCGAAAACGCACCCCATGGGTTTCAAAATGCGTCAAATAAGCGCTGATATCCTTTCGGTTTTCCTCCGAAAAATGCGCCAAATTGGATTGATATTTCTTCAGCACTTCAAAACCCGCCGCTTCCCATTGCGCAGGATACCAGGCTGGATTCACCGGTTCGAGGGTATAAGGTTTTGTCGGACTGGGTAATACAAATCGATAATTTTCCCAGGTGGAACCCTCCATAGGGCCTACGATGGTTTTTATGGCTGGAAACTGGTTCCGTATATCCTGAAAAACGGCCTCCATCAAATACGCACTCATGCCCGCATCGTCAATACACGCGTACGCGCCCAAAGTGAGTACTGGCTGCGCATCTAATTGTAAATCAGGGTGTTGGTACAGCGCAACGCGTGCTTGATAGCGGTCTTTGTGTTCCAACAAATAGCCTTTCAGAAAGTGCTTTTTGCTAAATGCAGGATGCGCCTGTTCAGGGCTTATTTGTGCCAAAGCCGCCTCAAACTGGGCAAATCCGGTGGCATCTGGGGTGGTTTCTATGATTTTCATGAGAAAGTGGTTTTTGATCGTTGGTGTCCGAGGTGTCATCTCACTTGCTAGCGCGGGGTTCCACCCCGTGTTTCAATCAATCGGGTTTCACCCGCGTTTTACCTCGGGCAGAGCCCGATTGATCGGTGCACGGGGTAGAACCCCGCGCTAGCAGCGAACCCCGCGCTAGCAGGAGATTAAACCCAAGCCAACACCCCCAACGCACTCAACGGAATCGTCAAATTATCGCTGCCTTTTTGGGAAAATGCTTCTGCCAGGGTAGTACACAGCGCCAGTAACACACACTTATACAACCACTTATCCAGACTCGCGCCGGTTT
>CAIVGO010000515.1 GCA_903905445.1 uncultured Bacteroidota bacterium | reverse complement strand
TTCTTTGATAAATCCATGGCTGTCATTTTTTTCACTGCTTGCTTCAGTGAGGTGCGTCAAACCTAAATAAGATTTCAAGGTAGCGGGCGCATAATGCCCAATAGAACGAATACGCTCGGCAACACTGTCAATGATCTCGTCTAATTGCCCGAATTGGGTTTCAAAAAACTTGTGTTTATCAAAAAAATCGGCGCCTTCAATATTCCAATGGGCATTTTTCGTTTTAATATACAGCACCGTTTCGTCCGCTAATATTTTTGATAATTCGAGGGCAACTGTTTGGCGATTGGGATCGGTAATTCCGATGGATATTTTCATGATTTAGTTTTTTGAATGGTTTTCGTTGCGGCCAATGGTGGTATCCAAGGCATGTTTTAGTTTTTCAATGGCACCAGACACGGCCAATTCAATAGTGTCTGCCTGATTTGAAGCAATCATGGTTTTCCGGCCTTCTAGGCTCGCTTCCAATAAACAGGAAATGTCATTCCGTCCCGTTTTTATCCCATTTTCATCTTTCACATGGGCATCTATATTGAAAATATGCGCCTTGTATTGATCGAGTTCTGTTGCGATGAAGGAGGTAAAATGCGCATGCAGGCTTTCATTCCCATGGATGGTTTTATCGGTACTCAATTGGATTTTCATGGTTTGGTATTTGATATACTGAAACGAATAGGCTTTCAACGCCGCAAAGTTGCATCCTTGGTAAACCCTCCATGTTACACAATGCTGGAATTAAGTTGTACAATTACCACATTAGACCTATTGCAGAATTTTTATCTGCCAAATTATTGGTGCCCTTCAAAATATCTTTTTCAATAATTTGTCTTACCCGCGCAGACTCTTCAAACAAGGGGCTGTGCGCCGAATTTTCGAACGTATAAAACCCTTTTAACGGCGCTTGAAGTTTAGCCAAATACGCTTTGGCCAAATTGATATTGACCGTTAAGTCATATTTACCGCTAAAAAAATATACCGGAATATCCAGTTTGGGAACCTGAACCGTAAAATCGGTTTCGAGCAGTTCATGGATCAGGTTTGTTTTGGGTAAAAATGAAAACTTGGAGGTCCAAATATTGATCTTTTCCCGCAAGGTGTACGCTTTACAAGTCCAAACCGGCACGAAAACACCCCAAAATACCGAATGCATTTGGTGCATGGTTCCAATGCCCAGTTCATGCATCGCTTGATCCCGTATGGCCGATTTGTAAAAGGAAACAACGTTGGAATCTGCTGCTAAAACGCGGTATCTCGATAATTTTCGGATGGATTTTTGGTTACCAGCTGCTGCATATTTATCCAACATATAGGTGTAAGCCATCTTTTCCGATTCGGTTTGATGGGTAATTTGGCCCATCCCAATGTATGCATCATACAATTCGGGGTTGCGGGAAGCGGCAAGCATGGCGATTGGAGTTCCGCCTGAATGGGCCATCAAATAAATTTTATCCTTGCCAAAACGATCGCGTAAGTAGTTGGTCACCTCCACCGCATCCAAGGCGAACTGGTTGAAAGTCATGCTTTCCGGGCTAACTTCGGCAGCGTACGACAGGCCACCGCCCCGTTGTTCCCAATAGCAAACGGTAAAATACTCCTCAAGTCCGGGTTTATATTGGTCAAACAGGAAATAATTGGGAAAAGCAGGTCCGCCGTGCACATAGAGCAAAACGGGGTTATTCGTATTTTTACTTCTAATAAACATGCCTTGTCGCACCCCCCCAATGTCGATGAATGTTTTTTCGGAAATTGATCCGGTGACAGGTTGGCCGGAATCATCTAAAAATGGTTCGATTTTGCCTGGGCTATATATTATTAAAATGCAGGCGATTATTAATATGAATGCTAAAAGTGTTGTCAGAAGTACTACAAACATGCGTTTTATTGATTTGCTTTTCATTTTTTTAAATTGTTTTATTCCTATACATCGACAATAAAACGGTAACTAAACTTGCTACAATTAAACCCGTATCTTCCCAAATGCCAAATTTAAATGCCGCCATAAAACCAATGAGTGACCAGGCAACGGGAATAATGAGCAGTGCCATCGGGTACTTTTTACGATTCAGCATAAATAAGCCAAAGGTGAAAATCGTAGTTGGACAAGGCAAACCAAAGTTTGGAGCTGAAGGATAAACATGCCCAAAGAAATACCCCAAAACAGGATAGATAATCAATGCAAATAGAATCAAACCAATTCCGGCAATTCCATATTTATCTTTTTTAAATTCAAAGGAAAACATATCTTTAAAAACACCCCATATTAAAAATAAAGCCCCCTGAAATATAAATATACTGCCAAATAAATAAGCGGCTTTATTGATGGCTGCAAAAAAAACAATATGATAAACAATACCCATCCACAACCATAAAAACGAAAGGATGCTGCTGATGATCTTGCTCGACACAAGACTCGGTTTGACCGCAAGATAAATTGCAACAGCGCCTATCGCGTAAAAAACAACCTGCATTGGGAACACCGCTGCATTGTATGTTTTAAATACGTCCATAAATTGCTGCACGGTGAATGGTAAAGGCATAAATCACGACTTTGGCAATGGTTTTCCGCCCCAAAGTTCGGCTGCTTATAAGCGCCAGATATTACATAATTATCAAGAAAAGTTGCAACAATCACATATCTATACTATTTACTACAATAAGTAGTTGATAATGAGACCAACGCAATTCGGCAAACAGTGTCTGCCGAATTGCAGGCAGGTCGGGAAAAGTCAAATAAAACAGCCTGAAATTTCGAATCTTGCCTAGTGCCCCCCTTTCCAAAACCATTGGGCTTTACCCCCTATTTCCTCAAATGCAAAATCATATCCCGCGTCATGCCCGCCAAATCGTACTGCGGTTTCCAGCCCCAGTCTGCCCGTGCCGCTGAGTCGTCGATCGCGCCGGGCCAGGAATCGGCAATTGCCTGGCGGAAATCGGGCGCGTACGAAATCTGAAATCCTGGAATCTCCTGTTGAATGCTCGCCGCAATCTCGGCCGGGGTAAAACTCATGCCCGCCAGGTTGTAACTGGTGCGCACGGTCAGTTTTTCGGCAGGCGCATCCATCAGCTCTAAGGTAGCACGAATCGCATCGTCCATATAACACATAGGCAAACGCGTGTTTTCACTCAAAAAGCAGGTATAAGGCTCGTTGCGCACCGCATAATGGTAAATATCCACGGCATAATCGGTGGTGCCACCGCCTGGCATGCTTTGATACCCCACAATGCCCGGGTAGCGCAGCGAACGCACATCCAAACCATACCGGTGGTAATAATAATTGGCCCAGTTCTCACCCGCCACCTTACTAATCCCATACACCGTGGCCGGAATGAGCACTTCGGTTTGCGGCGTTAAAGTACGGTCGGCGGATTCGCCAAACACCGCGATGGACGATGGGAAATATACTTTATCCAGTTTGCGTTGGCGCGCCGTTTCAAGCACATTAAACAAACTGCTCATGTTAATATTCCAAGCCCACATGGGGTCTTTTTCACCGGTTGCGCTCAAAATGGCTGCCAGGTGGTAAATCTGTGTAATGTTCCACTTTTGCACCAAGGCATCTAAAGCCGGGCCATCCAGGGCATTCAGGATTTCGGTCGGACCGGCTTGCTGGCCCAAATCGCGCACATCCGTGGCAATAATGTTGTCATTTCCGTACGCCTGGCGCAAAGCGGAGGTCAATACAGCGCCGATTTGGCCGCCGGCGCCGATAATCAAGATACGTGGTGTGGTCATAATATACCCAGATTTAAATGGATTTGAAGGATGGATGGATGAAAAATTGATTTTCCATGGATTAGAAGCCACCTGTTTTCATAACCACTTTGCGTTGACTATAAATTGGTAAGGACGATTCTGAAGCGGCGAAAGTAAAACAAGCCCATGAAAAGTATCGTGCCAATTTTATGCATTTCGGTATTTTCTCCTTTGCCATTCGATCTAATTCTTTGTTCATTTGTTCAAGCATTCGCCATTATGCTTTTTTACGGGCAACCTAAGCGGGCCATCCTGCGCCTTTATCCTTGAAATCTATCCAAGCAATGAAAGATATGAAATACTGGTTTATCCTGCTTTTGATCGCTGCCGCCTACGTCCTGCCGGCACAAAACAGCATTACCCTGCAAAAAAACTTAGAATGGGAAAGCGCCCCCCGGATACATACTTTTTCGGACGGCGAAACCCTCGAATCCTGGCGCTTCAAGGAAAGTGCTTTCAGCGATGAGACGCCCAGCTTACCTGTTTTTTCCGAGCGTATCGCCCTGCAAGGTCCATCCGAAATAACGGCTACCCTGATTTCAGCCAACTACGAGGTTTTTAACAAAAAAACCAGTGCAGATGATGCTTTTTTGAGCGAAAACCTCAACATCAGCACCTTTGTAGAGCAGGAAGGCACGCGGTACTGGGGCCGAGTCCGCTTTATACCGGCCCGCAAATCCGGCAACAAAATCGAACGGGTTACCCAATTTACCCTGCAAATCAATATAAAAGCGCTGCCCGTGGGCGCAACGGACCGCGGTGGACCGAATACTTATAATTCGGCCCTGGCAGACGGTACCCTGTACAAATTTGGCGTTACCGGCTCCAGCATTTATAAATTGGACTACACGTTCCTGAAAACCACCCTGGGCATCAGCAACCTCGACAATATTGACCCGCGCAGCATCCGCCTGTACGGCAATGGCGGCAATATGCTGTCGGAAAAAAATGCAGACGCCCGCCCCGACGACCTGACCGAAAACGCCATCCAGGTGGTCGGCGAATCGGATGGCAAATTCGACAACGGCGATTATATCCTGTTTTATGCCGTTGGCCCCAATCCCTGGGTATACCGGCCCAGCACAAGCGATCCGCAATTGGTGGTACGCAAGCATTTATACGACGGCGCAGCCTATTATTTTATTAAAACAGGCGTTCCAGGCACGGGTTTGCGCGTCGGACAGCAAGCAAGCGTGCCCGCAAGCATCAATACCACCACCTTCGATGACGTACGCCGCATTGAAGATGAAAAAGTGAACCTGCTCAACTTTTCAGGTACCGGCACCGGTTCTGGCCGCCGCTGGTTTGGCGATTATTTCTTCCAAACCCGCCAGCGCAGCTACGAAATGAACTTCCCCAACCTCGAAGCCAACAGCACCGCCCGTATCAGAGCGGAATTTGCCGGAAGAAGCGGGGTTGGACAAACGGTGCGCCTGACCGCCGACGCAACCACCTTCAACCGAACCATTTCTGCGGTGAGTGTGAGCAACAATGAAGCATCGTATGCCGCTAATACGATCTTTACCGGCACTTTTAAACCTGATGGCGATAAAGTAAACCTGAGCCTCGAATACCCGGATGTAAGCCAACAAAGCGAAGGCTGGATCGATTATATAGAAGTAAATGCCCGCCGCCGCCTGGTTATGGACGGACAATGGATGGAATTCCGCGATGTACAAACCATCGACCAGGATGCCGTGAATTTCATTTTGTCGGGTGTAACAGGTAATGTGACCATCTGGGACCTGACCAACCCACAAGTGCCGGTGCAACAACAATTTACCAACAACAACGGCGTCGTGAGTTTTGGCGCTGCCACCAAAAATATCCTGCGCAACTATATTGCCTACCTCGATAATGCAGCCTTCCCGAAACCGGAAGTTGCGTTGGGCGCGGTTGCCAACCAAAACCTGCATGGCATCGACAATGTAGATATGGTTATCATTTACCACCCAGAATTTGAAAAACAGGCCAACGAACTGGCCGAACACCGCAAATCTTTCAGCGGCTTGACGGTGGCCTCGGTAAACGTAAACCAGGTGTTTAATGAGTTTTCCTCCGGGGCGAAAGACATCGTGGCGATCCGCGATTTCGCCCGGATGCTGTTTGAACGCAATCCATCCAAATTCAAATACCTGTTGCTGTTTGGCGATGGCTCATTTGACCCTAAAAACAACACCAACAGCGCAGATAACAAAGACTTTATCCCGGTGTACGAAACACCGGAATCGTTCTCTCCCATTACCGCCTACCCTTCCGACGACTTTTACGCACTGCTGAGTCCGGAAGACGGCGCGAGTATCAAAGGCGGTTTGCTCGACGTGGCAGCAGGACGCATTATTGCCCGCAACACCACCGATGCGCAAGCCGTGGTGGATAAAATTATTGATTACGAGAAAAATCCGGCCACTTTGGGCGATTGGCGTCAGCGCTCCCTGTTTATCGCCGACGATGAAGACGGCAATCCGCACATCGACCAGGCCGACAAATTGGCCATTCAAACGGCACAAACGGAAAAGTGGTTTAACATCGAAAAAGTGTATTTCGATGCTTACCAACAAGTGGCAACTTCTGCCGGTCAGCGGTACCCGGATGCCAAAACGGCCATCAACTCTGATGTATTCAAAGGCATGCTGGTGATGAACTACATCGGCCACGGCGGTCCGCGCGGCTGGGCCCAGGAGCGTGTGGTCGACAACAACGACATTGCAGGCTGGGAAAACCCCAACCGCTACCCTTTGATCATTACCGCGACCTGTTCTTTTGGCGGATACGACGACTACACGAACCTCACGGGCGGCGAACAAGCGCTTATCAAGGTAAAATCCGGGGCAGTAGCCCTCTTTACGACCGTACGCGCGGTGTACATCGACGGCAACGAGCGGCTTACCGATGCTGTACAAAATGTGCTGTTCAAACGCGAAAACGGCGTGTATAAAACCATCGGCGCAACCCTGCAAGCGGCTAAAAATGCCCCTTCTGTATCAGGCGAAGACAATGCCCGGCGTTTTACGCTCTTGGGCGACCCGGCTATGTACCTGGCCTTGCCCGATTACCGGGTTTCGACCACTAAAATAAATGGCAAATCCATCACGCAAGGTCAGCCCGACACCCTAAAAGCCTTGATGCCGGTGGAAATTGAAGGTATTGTAACCGATACCCTGGGCAATATCTTGAGCAATTTTAACGGGAAAGTGAATGTGACCCTGTTTGATAAGGCGCAAAATTTGCAAACCCTCGGACAAGATGCCGGTTCGTATGTACGGACCTTTACGGTACAACGCAATGTCATTTTTAAAGGAAGCGCAACTGTTACCAACGGCAATTTTAAAATCAAATTTATCATTCCCAAAGACATCAATTACGCGTTTGGCAAAGGGAAAATCAGCTATTATGCAGATAATGGCACCCCATTGGATGCCGCAGGCGCAGAGGACAATTTGATTATTGGCGGCAATGCGAATTTAATTAAAGACGATCAGGCGCCACTCATACAGCCTTACCTCAATACCGATGCATTTGTATTTGGTGGCGTGACCAACCTGGATCCGAAAATATTGGTAAAATGCTCCGATGATTATGGCATGAACGTGACGGGTGCGAGTTTAGGGCATGATTTGACCGCAGTTTTGGATGGAAACGTACTGGAAACCGTAGTTTTAAACGATTTTTACCAAAGTGCGCAAGATGATTACCGCAGTGGTCAGGCCATTTACCCGCTGCGCAACCTGAGTCCGGGACGACACACTTTGTCGGTAAAAGGCTGGGACATTGCCAACAATCCGGGCGTCGGGTACACCGAATTTGTGGTGGCCGAAGATGGGAAAGTGGCACTGGACCATGTACTCAATTATCCGAATCCATTTACGACCAACACCAATTTTCAGTTTGACCACAACCTGGCCGGACAAGTATTGGATGTGCAGATCAATATATTCAGTGTTTCGGGCAAATTGGTAAAAACCATTTTCCACAGCGCTCCAACCGATGGCTTCCGGGTAACCGATATCAACTGGAATGGCCGCGATGAGTACGGCGATGTGCTTGCGCGCGGCGTGTATGTGTACCGCGTGAAGGTGCGTGGCACGGATGTTGCGGGAACAAGCGTGACGGCGGAGAGCGATTTTGAAAAATTGGTGATCCTCAAGTAGTGATTTTTGCAGGATACAGGCAACCTGGTCCTATCGAAGCGCGTCATCTTATCACAACACGCAATAAAAATGTATTTTTGCGTGATTTTGAGAAAAACAGACGTAAACCTAACACTGAGGATCAAATCTGGCCTGAAACCGGCAATTTGAATGATCTTTAAAAAATTTATTGCGCACATGAAAAATATGTTAAAAAAGGCGCTGCTCTTTTTGGTTTTCACTTCAGCCGCAAACTTTGCGATTGCTCAAGTATCCGCTAGATGCATTGATGGCCAGGGCTACTCAACAGATCCAGTAACAGGCCAAAGTTTTCCTACCGGCGAGCGCTGTGCCAATGCCGTAACCTCAGCGGTTCCTTTTCTACGCATCACCCCCGATGCACGCGGTGGAGCCATGGGCGATGTAGGCATAGCCACTTCAGCAGACCCAAACGGCATGCACTACAACCAGTCAAAACTGGCATTTGCAGATAAAAACGTAGCAATTTCGGCTACTTATACCCCCTGGATGCGCAATTTGGGTTTGACCGACGTGTACCTGGCTTACCTGTCGGGTTACGTAAAACTGGATAAATTTCAGGCTATCGGTTTCGGATTGCGTTATTTCTCCCTGGGTAGTATCGACTTCACCGACGAAAACGGTCAATCGCTCGGAAGTGGCAATCCCAACGAATGGGAACTTACTGGCTCCTACTCCCGTAAATTGTCCGATAAGTTTTCGGCAGCCATTGGTGCCAAATTTATCTACTCTAACCTTGCCACCGGCCGGGTTGTAGAAGGCAATGAAATCAAGCCGGGTATTGCAGGTGCTGCCGATATTTCGATGACGTACAAAACGCCGTTGAAAATTATCAGCCAAAAAAGCGACTTGACTATTGGCTTGGCCATCACCAACCTGGGTTCTAAAATTACTTACACCAACTCGGTTAACCGCGACTTCCTGCCCACCAATATGGGCCTCGGCTTTGCCTGGCGCGTCAACCTCGACCAATACAATACCTTCACCATCACGTCCGATTTGAACAAGTTGCTCGTGCCAACGCCGCGCCCTGAAATTGACGAAGATGGCAATGGCCGCGCTGACTACAAAGAACTGTCGCCTGTGCGCGGGGTATTCACTTCCTTTAGTGATGCGCCTGGTGGCATATCCGAAGAATGGAAAGAGGTTACTAAAAGTATTGGTTTGGAATATTGGTACGACGATCAGTTTGCCATCCGCGCGGGCTATTTCTACGAAAACTATTCGAAAGGAAACCGTAAATACCTGAGCGTTGGTTTGGGTGTTAAATATAGCATCTTTGGCCTCAACTTCTCTTACCTGGTGCCCACCACCAACAACCGAAACCCATTGGATAATACCTTGCGTTTCTCCTTGTTGTTCGACTTTGATGCTTTGAATGCAGATGAATAAATCATCCAATATATAAAAAATTGAAAAAGAGGTAGTTGACACTACCTCTTTTTTTTATTTAAACTCTCCTTGACATTAAGTGTTATTACACTTAAATTTGCGTCATGAAATTGGAAACCGAATTAAAAAACACCCGTCCGCTGGCACCACACCCGCGCGCACTCCTCAATATTTTATTTACCGCCAGTTGGCTGGATTGCTTGCAAACCCGCCAGATGCGCGCCTTTGGCCTCACGCCTCCCCAATACAATATTCTACGCATTTTGAATGGCAGCGCCCCCAAAGGCTTGTCGGTCCTGGATATTAAAAGCCGGATGATCGACCGCAGCAGCAACGTGAGCCGATTGGTGGAAAAACTCAAACAAGCCGATCTCGCAGAACGTATTGCACACCAGGATGACCGCCGTATGGTCATTGTGACGATATCTGAAAAAGGCAAAAAATTACTCGCCGACATCGAAACATCCGGTATTTTCGAGGAAAAAATGCCCGGAAAAGCGCTCACCGAGGCCGAAGCCATGGAACTTGCCCATCTACTGGATAAATTCAGGGAATAAGCCCTTTTTTTGCCCAAAAAGATGTATCAACACTAAATATTAATACCCTCAACGTTCACCCTTTTAAAAATTGCCTTATGTCCACACCCGTTTCCACTTCCACCGTTTTAATTGCTGCCGCCAAAGCCATTGGCCTGGCCGTTGTCATTAATTCCATCTTGTTTTTTGCCCTTTTTACCTTTAAAATTATTGATCCAAGGTTCGGTATCGGTCCAAACCACGATCAAACCATCACCATTTTACCCGTAATATTCAGTACCATTTTACCCAGCATAATTGGTCTGGTGATTTTCCTGTTGCTCCTGCGCTTTTCCTCAGAGCCGGTAAAGATATTTACTTGGATCGTCCTTGCAGTCTTTGTGATCACCCTGGGCAACCCGTTTTTTGCCGGTATCCCAACCGTGATGGCCTTGGGTCTCGACGTTTTGCACATTGCACCCGCTTACCTGCTGTGGTCGTTTTTGACCAAAACAATCAAGTAGGTTCGTTGTTTTAAGATATACTGACTGCGTAACAGTGGAACTTCGGTGCCGCTGTTACGCAGTTGTGTTTTTGGGCAGGTTAAGTGTGGATAACTTATTTTGGCCATACCCCATAGATGGTACATATTTGCCCCATGTAATCCGCATACCGCCGATGGACGTTACTTGGCATTCGTTTTGCCTAAGCATAAGCCCAAACCGCTCATCCAAACAATTGCGTATGACATTTGCAAGCGCCGCAGCCAGCGGAACGCATTCTTCAGGAATAACTGCTTCCATGCTCACCCTCGAACTTTTTACGCCCCAAGATGATGGCCGTACCGTGTACCTCGCTGGCAATTTCAACGACTGGATGGCCCGCGATGCGCGTTATGAGATGAAACGCGTGCGGGAAGGGCATTATCGGTTTACGTTTCAGCAGTCTTTCCCACGGAATATGGTGCTGGAATATAAATACACCAAAGGCGGCTGGGAAGGAGAAGAACTCGGATATGATGGGTTTCCGCCCTCCAACCGGCACATTGAGCATCCGCGCGGCAATGTGAGCGACCTCGTGCCCCAGTGGAAACAGCACAGCGGCACATACAACCCGATGTATTTCCCTGAAATACAGATTGTTGCAAAACGCTTTAACGTGCCACAATTGCGTCGCCGTCGCCGCATTTCTATTTTGCTGCCCTGGAATTACAAAACCAGCGGTAAACGCTACCCGGTATTATACTTGCAGGACGGACAAAATTTGTTTGAAGACGATGCTCCTTTCGGTACCTGGGGGGTGGATAAACAACTGGCAGCCCTGGCCCAACAAGGCAAAGGCGAAGTGATCGTAGTAGCCATTGACCACGGCGGTAAAGAACGTATTCGCGAGTTTATGCCCTACGATACCCACAAATGGGGCGATGGACTGGGCCGCGATTATGCCCAATTCCTGGCCGAAACCCTCAAGCCTTATATTGATAAAAACTTCCGTACCCTCGCCGGGCGCGAACACACCGGCATTGGTGGCAGCAGCATGGGCGGCCTGATCAGCATTTTTGCGGGCATGTTGTTTCCGCAGGTGTTTTCAAAATACATGATTTTCTCGCCTTCTTTGTGGGTTTCGCCGCGGATTTATACCGATTCGGAGCATTTTTCCAAATTGCCGGAAACCAAAGTGTACCTGTACGCGGGCGAGCGCGAAGGCTCCAATACCGTCAACAACGTCAAAAAATTCAAAGACGCGGTCGAAAAACGCGGGATGCCCGCCGGCGCGTTGCAGGTGCGGCTGGAAGTAGATCCGACAGGCTTGCACAACGAAGGGCGCTGGGGCAAAGAGTTTCCAAAAGCGATGAACTGGTTGTATTAAAACCTGCTTACCTTGCCGAAAAATTCAGCACATACCATGTCTACCACAAAAATTACAGTTAACTCCAACGGATCCCTCAAAGTAGAAGGCGATTTTATCATTGTAGATCCACAAGGCAACGAGTACGGATTGCAAGGCCGCACCACCCTGGGCTTGTGCCGCTGTGGCTTGTCGAAAAACAAACCTTTTTGCGATGGCGCGCACAATGGTCATATGGACCATGAGGCTGTGGCATTTGATTTGCCTCCTAAGAAGGTATAATTCGTTACTTGGGATCCGCGTTCCAGGCCTGTGATTCAAAAAATTTGATTTAAGATTACATGATTTAAGATGGAATCGCTTGTTTTCGGGCTTTTTGTTCGCAGAATTAGGATTTGCAACGAATATAAGCACCGATTCAATGTTCGAAATACCAAGCGTTGTACCTCCATCTAAAATCTTAAATCATGTAATCTTAAATCTTAAATCCCTGTATCCCAATATCAAGCACCACAGACATGACTGATTCAACCGTCATTGCCCAAACCAGTCAATGGATCAACTCCGTGGTGATTGGCTGCAATTTTTGTCCGTTTGCGGCAAAAGCCATGTTGCGCAAAAGCATCCGTTATGTAGTTTTATCGGATGCAACCCTAAAAAGCGCCCTTTCGGCGGTGGAGGAAGAATTGCGTTACCTCGATGCATCGCCCGATATTGAAACCACCCTGCTCATCTTTCCCGAGCAATTTCCGGATTTTATAGATTACCTGGATTTGGTCGAAATGGCCGAAGATTTATCCATAGAACTGGATTATGAGGGTATTTATCAGTTAGCCAGTTTTCACCCATCGTATTGTTTTGCGGGCGCCACCGACGATGACCCCGCCAATTACACCAACCGCTCGCCTTATCCGATGTTGCATTTGTTGCGGGAGGAAAGTATTACCAAGGCGGTGCGGCATTTTATAGACCCGGAAGGCATACCGGAGCGTAATATTGCTTTTGCCCAGGAAAAGGGTTTGGCTTATATGGAGTTGTTGCGGTTGGCTTGTTTGGAGGTGGTTGGGTAGTGGGGGGATATCACCAAAAAAGGAATGGGCGCGTTAAAAAGCCCGCTTGACTTTTTGGATATATAAAATGTAAGTAGTATGTTTGATTTCGCAATACCGCAACTGACCAGTATAAAGCTTTTAAATTAAGTGATTGATTTATAAGGGGGTATTACTGCGTAGGTATTTGGAATAAACGCAATAGGAGTTGCGGTAGTACGGTAGTTGGTGGCGGTTACAATAAATAAATGCAGCATATGCATTGGGCGTAAATCACTCATTCTTTTGACAGTCCAATTTAAAGAAATACACGTTCAGTTTTCTCACCATAAAAACGAAATCGTCATGATTCGACTTCTTCTCCTCTTAGCCTTTCTTGCCTCAACCTCTTCTAATGTCCACTCTCAAAACTGCCTGAACCTTAACTTTGTCGATTATTCGACGGCTCCCTTCAACCCTAATACTTGTAGATACACAATTGGTGGCGTATCTATGAGACTATATAACTTATATGACCCACAACCAATGTGCCAGGCACAAGGCCCCGATGACCACCCCTTTTTTGCAGTTTTTAAGCGGACTGATTTACCATTGTACCAAGGTCCTGGAATATTAAAAATTCATCAAAAGGTAGTGGGGTGTGGAGTACCCTTGTTTTATATAGCTTACTTTTCCGATGGTACGACCATGGGCTATAATGAAGTAGCCGAAATTGATGAATCAATTGTCACGATAGATTCAATCCTAATTGGTGAGATCGAATGCGGTCTTGCGTATCTCTTTAACAATGCCCTAGAATGGGGAGTAGAATTATCTATTCAAAAATTTGCTGAAGCGCCTGTGCTTTTAGAACCTCTAAATGAAGTGACCGAAAAGGATACTGCACTTTTCTTGACTTGGGCTCCAGTCCCGAATTCTTCTGGCTACTATTTACAGGTCGATACAACCGATCTTTTTATAGAGCCTATTTATAAGGCAAGCATCAATAGTACACAAAAGTGGGTTTCCGGTCTAGAAAAAAATCGGACATATTATTGGCGGGTAGGTTTGCCAAATGGTTCCTGCCAAGATACCATATGGTCTGAAACCTGGGAGTTCACAACCAAAATTGAGGTCATATTGTATAATCATCAAGTGGAAGTGCCTAGCGATCATTTTGTGGATTCTCTGAAACTTAGCAATCTCGATTTTACTTATCTGGTGGTAGCAGACGGCACTTATACGCTTTCCCTTAAAAGGAACAGAGGCAAATTTACGATTCGCAATGGCAGTAGCGAAGAGAACTATGGGATATTAATGGATACTATGGTGGAGCCTAATGTTTGGATAACCCGTTATACTGCTCCTCGTTCCTTTCAAGGCAATAAAATTCTACTGGACTATAAACACGACGAACTACATCCAACGGATTTTACCCTAGAATTCATCACCAAACCCGTGCCAGTGATTTTTTTGCATGGGTTATCCAGCAACGGTCTGATGTGGGGTGCTGCAAGGTCCTCCTTGATACAACATGGCTGGAATGAAATTCTTTTGAGTTCCCCAAGTTATCCGAACGATCAATCGTTTTACAATTCCGCTAATTTGGTTCCTTCATACGTACAAACAAAACTAGATTTGTTGAGGAACGATGGTATTTTTGTCAATCAGGTGAGTTTGGTTGGACACAGTATGGGCGGCTTGGTCTCTCGTAAATACCTAGCCAACTATTCTGATACAAAAAATATTAATCGCTTGATATCAATAAACACACCACATTCCGGTTCTGAAATCGGCAATTTTGTGCTTTCCGGGTCATTGGATTCAATTGGATTGATATTAGCCAATTGGGTATTCGGTGGAAAATCCAATAACATATCAGGTACCTTTAATGTAAACGCCGGAGCAATCAACAGCCTTCGAGTAAATAGCAATGAAATTCTCAATTTAATTTCGGCACCGTCTGCAGATGTGCCTGTTCATGCCATTGCCTCCGACTTTACCCTTTGCGATAATTTTAATGTAACATCTGGCAGTCGATTGCTGCTTGCCTTAAGTAGAATGTCTGGTATTCTTGGTGCGTTTGCCCATTTTTCAGTCGCATCAGCTTGTACTTGGTTTGAATCCTTAATTGGAACGCAAAACGATGGGGTGGTGCGTCTGTCAAGTCAATTTGGCGGACTCGATAACCCGCCTTTATCAAATTTGTTAAGTGGAAGCTCGTTGGGATATTCTCATCTGGGCATTACAGATAATTCATCGGTGACCCAATCTCTTTTGCCTAACCTACTTTCTAAAGATCCCCAAAGTATTGACTTTTCTTCTTCTGGTTTTGATCCAGAAATTCTTCCACCACCCTTTGCTCCGCTTACTGTTGACCAACGAGGAGGCGAAGTATCGATTGAAATTTCAGGTATTAATGATCACGACACATTACATGCAAATAATTCCTATTTTTTAACTGTTCAGGGATCGGAGGATGTTCATGGAATTATGGTTCTTTATTATTTTTTCAGCACGATTGATAGTGTGGTTGTTGACACAGCCTATTCCCAATCACATACTTTTTTGTTGCCGAACTATAACGGATTCGAAGGGAAAATGAACGTGATTGTAATGGGGACGGACGGAATGGGAAATGTAGATGTAGATACACTTGCCCTCTATATTTCACAAACTACTTCTACAAAAGAAAAGAGTTCAATTAATACGGATTTGTCAATTTTTCAGAATATCTTAAAAAACACCTTAATAGTTAAAACCCAAGGTCAATCAATTGGTCACTTGCTAATTGTAGATGTGAACGGTCGGGTTTGTATTGAAGAGAATATAGAAACAACGTTCAAGGAAATCGATATTTCGTCCTTTCGCTCTGGAGTTTATTTCGCCTCTGTTCGTGATGGAAATCGGATTTATTCTAAAAAAATCGTTGTGAATATGCATTAAGGATTGAAAATAGAAAACATTAACCAAAAGCCACCAACAATCGCTTCCCGAAAATGCTTCCTAAACGTCGCACATTCGGGAAGCGTAACGTTCGGCACAAGCAAATAGAAAAAAAATAATCCATGATATACATTGTATTCGATACAAATATTTGGGTTTATCTGGCAAATGGATATGACTCTGAGAAAGGCAATTATTATCAAGGTGTTTTTTCTGAACATCATTTTGCTCTTTTGAAGACTCTCAGAGAAAAAGTAAAGAAAAATGACTACCAGATTCTTGTGAATGATTTGATTTTTAAAGAATGGGAAAGAAATAAGCACAACACAGAGGAGCTAATTCATTTTTTGGAAAAGAGGAAAAGGGAGATCCTGGAGTCAGCCAAAATGATAAAAGCCTTTCTCACAGCAGAAGATTTTTCAATACAAGAAGAGCTAATTGAAAAGGCAAAAAAAGAAATAGACGAAAAAATTTTGCAAAATAAAAAACACATTCAACAGGTAGAAGATTTTTTAGTCAACAGTTGCGTTAACATACCAATAAGTGATGAAGTAATAAAGAAAGTTTCAATTCTTGCGATGGAAAAGAGAGTTGCACCTTTTTTAAGTGATAAAAACAATTTTCCCGATGCGATAATTTTATACAGTTCAGTCGAGTATCTTAGCGACAAATTAGAAGTTGATAAAAGCCGAGGCGTATTCGTTTCAAATAATTTCAAAGACTTTGCAGGCGAAGACAATAAAGATAAATTTCATCGAGATATAATTGTTAGTATTGGAGAGTTGGAGCTGACATACGAAAGGCATTTAACAAGAGTTGTCGAATTGACGGAAGGCCTGCAAGAAGATATAGAGTATTTCCTTGAATTGAAAAGGGAACTTTTCGAAGAAAGCCATTTTTATTGTCAATCTCCATTTTGCCAATCGAATGAAGATTATTACCAGGGTGGATACTTTTACACAAAAATACGAATTGCAAAATCAATCGAAGAATTTGAAGATCCGAACCAATTAAAGTTGTTTCCATTGCAAGATCTACATGAAATTGAAAACGATAAAATCAAAATGGTAGATAAAGGGAACTGTGATTTTTGTGGAACAATTCATATTTGTTGTCCAGAATGCAATTCATTGATGATAGACCTTGATGAATCGGGAGAATATTATTGTCGTGAGTGTGAAGAGTATTACGAATTAAAAAATAGCGCAAGAAATAAAGACCAAATAATAATAAAAAAGCCTATGCCTAACTAACGCTTCCCTGCCAACTGCCCGCTAAACGCAGCAGTTTGGCAAGGAAGCAACCGTTCTGGGTAAAAAAATAAAATATGAAACTATTCGACTTTTTCAAAAACAAAAGTGGCAGTGCGTCTACCAATGACCAGGGTCCTCAAAATTCTCCGAGATCAGAATTTGATTTTCTGTTCAAATATGCAGAATATTTAATTATTTACATTAGAAATCATAGCAATGGGAATTATTCTCCGATTGCATCCTTTGAAAACGACCAAAATGAGTTGGTTGGGTATATCTATTTGAATGAAGATGACAGCTATACTATTTCCGCAGAAGAGGTTATCGAAAAAATGAGATTAGAATTTAATAGTCGATTGAGTTTAAATAAGATAAAATCATATACAATATTTTACCATGCACAAACTTATAGAAAAGGAATTAATCCAGAAGAAGATGGTTTGAATTGTATTTATGTTGAATACAAAAGAGAAAATAATGAAAGAGGAACATTTAAAGTGCCTTATGATTGGAATGGCACTGAATTTACATATCAAAATATTTTTGGTTTTACCAGTGACCAGACTGATAAGATAATGGCTACCCAATTAGTGAAGAGAACTATGTCTGAATATTTTCAAGAGCAAATAATTATAAAACCAGAAGTTTCAACAAATGAATTAGGGATCAAAATAAAACAAGTAAATAATGGAAATTTTGAGAATACCTGGGGAGCAACTATTGGATTTAATTCATTGCGAGACCAAGGGAGCAATATAAAAATGGAATATTATTCAACTTGTATCTCAACTGATTCAATAAAAAACAATGGATTGTACGTTGAGCATAATCTAGTATTTGATAAAATAAAATTTAAAGCAATAGAGATGGGTGGGATTAAATTATTTTTCCCAACATTATTGCAAAAAAGTTCTCTCCAATTCAACATAAAAGAAATTCATGAATGGCATAATTACAACAAATTGGTATCTGTTATTAGTGGTAGTGGGAAAGATACTTTTGGCTTGAAATTTTTGTGTATTGATTACTTTGAAAATAATGAAATATATAAAAAATATATAAATCACAGGGTAAATCTTTTTGGGTTTGGCTATGTCTTAGATGTATATAGGTTTGACGAAAATGACTCTCAAAAATTCAGCGAAGACTTTTGTGCATATATGCCAAATGAAAATCTTGCAGAATTTGGGTGCTTTGATTTCATAGGCATAGTAATTAGTGTAGAAAAATGTACAATATCTAATGGAAAGGTAATAAATGGAAAAATCATTAAAGTTCAATTAATTAATCACCCTGAAATTGTGAACTTATTTGATTTAGACATATTCTTCTGCGAAGAGAATATGAGGGTTAAAGAAATTAAAGATGGTATGAAGATAACAGGTTTGTTTCAATTATTGGGTGAACTTGAAAATTGAAATTATACCCATAACTCTTCCTTGCCAACCACCCGCTAAGCGCGGCGGTATGCAAGGAAGCCGCCGTTATTTAGCACAAATCAAAAGAAACCAAGCGTAGCGCATGAAGTTAACGGACTGTGTAGAAGTAGATGATTTTTTTATCATTCAGGATACGATTCCCGTAATGAGTAAAACCATTGGGGTAAGGGTGTATGATTTTAACTTTCGACACTACTTCCCTACGCAATCTCTTCTGTCTCCACCAGCCAAAATGGTAGTAGCCCGAATGGGCGCTTTCCCAGATTACTCAGTTGTATATGATTCCTTACTAACAGCGGGAATCCAATTAGTTCATACTTTAGAGCAATACCAACGGTGTTCACTTTTACCCCATTGGTATCCCTTACTTTTGGATCTGACCCCTAAAAGCAAGGTGTATGAATCCTTTCCAACCGTTAAGGATATCGAAAACGAGTTTTCCTGGCCTGTGTTTGTAAAAGGCGAGCGACAAACCAGCAGGCATAAAAAGAGCCTGAGTATAATTGAAAGTGCCGCTGCATTTGAAGATCTCCGTATCCATTGGAAACATAATACTATGTTGCACTGGCAGAAGCTAGTATGCCGGGAATATATACCACTTCAATTGATAGAGCCATCTTCTGGAGACCGATTGCCCAGCAGTTACGAATTTCGTTTATTTTACTGGCGGCAGCATTTAGTAAGCATCGGAAGATATTGGTACGAGGCGAGACCATATTCGTTATCCCGGCAAGAGCAAACGCAGGTGGAGGCTTTAGGTAATGAAGTAGCCAAAAGGCTTTCGGTATGCTTTCTGGCGGTAGATATAGCGAAAACAGTCGCGGGTGAATGGATTGTCATTGAAGTAAATGATGGGCAAGAAAGTGGATATGCTGCAAATAATCCCAGATTAATGTGGGAAAAGATTATTGCTATCGAAAAGTTGGAAGACAGCGGGATGCTGTGACGGGATTGGTTCGGGGTCCGATCGCGATTTTGAATAAAAGATATTGATTATCAGTCGGCTTAATAGACGTTGTCAGGTAGCGCAATCGGATTCTGAAATGGATTGGTCAACCCAAAAAACAAGCAGCGAAACATGTCTTACATGCAATATAATCAATAACTTAGCAGCCGCTTGCGCTATAAAATAATAATAGTGCCAACAATGCACTGTCACACATTGCCGACTAAACGCGGCAGTATGCAAGGAAGCAAACGTTAGTGACAATGTGGACACAACAAAAGGTCACAGAAAACCACGGCTAACAAGAGAACTGGTTGAAAAAAACTCTTTTCAATAATTTGATAATCAAAAAATTGTGAACCGTTCATCAGATCTAAAAAAAACACTAAACCTTGATAATATGTATTGGACATTAGATTTAGCGACTCATCTGCAAGACGCTCCTTATCCCCTTACCAGGGATGAATTGATTGATTATGCCATCCGCAGCGGTGCCCCTTTGGAGGTTATTTCAAACCTTCAATTAATGGAGGATGACGGCGAGGAACTTTACAATAGCATCGAGGATATTTGGCCCGATTATCCGAAAAAGGAAGATTCCCATTTTGAGGAGGATGAATATTAGCCCCGCTGGCACCGGCACCGGGTCTTTCTACCCACGCTTCTCGGTGGATATGTTTACGTTGTAGAGGGGGTACACCAGTTAACAATACGACACCTAAGCCGTTCTTATACAAGAGCATATCGTTGTTACAGCGCAAAATTTTTTTGATATGAAAATCATTTATTTCTCATTAATCACATTATTAATTCTGTCAAACCAATCCTGTAAAAAGGACGACCCAAATGATCGTTTCTATTGGGGCGAGGCTACAGCGACCAAAAACCAGTCGGCCGCTTGGCAGGCAAGACCCAGGTGTGTGATCAATAAACCATACGACCAAGGGATTGACATAATATTGACTGTGTTCAACAGCCAAGGTTTCAGGCGAGAAGACTTGTTTTTCTATAAGATACCCAATGAGGTTGGTATCTTTAATATTACAAATGCTGACACGCATGCTGTAGATAGTACGCATGGGGCAAAATATTTTACACTTGTAGATGATGGGACAGCGGGCGACAGCTATTATCTAATTCAATCAATAGTAGAAAATAAACTTACTATAGACAAAAAGAAAGGAGACGAAATATGGGGTACTTTTCAGGTGGCGTTTACAAAAGATAAAACGTTTTTATCGGAAGACCCAACAGCACCCGACACAGTTATCATCACGGACGGAAAGTTTCATACCAAACTTCTAAAGGAATAAAGCGGAGATAACCTTGCGTGGCTGCCAAATGCCCGCTAAGCGTGGCGGTTTGGCAAGGAAACGAACATACTCGATGACCAGATCCAACAAATAAAAAAAGCAAAAAAGAACCAAAACCGCCTCAAAATAGTTTACTTTGTAATAGAAATCAAACAAAATATTAGGTATAATCATCGCCAATACCATTTATGACGTAGTGTTCAAGTATCTGCTGGAAGATGTAGAGATTACATGGAAGTTTACGAATGATCCCTTGGTCAAAAAATCATCCCGCACGCCAAAAACTACACAACCTTGGCAAAATTGCCGCTTAAATCTTTACGAACCATTGTCAATGCAATGAAATATCTTCATTTCCTTATTATCTTATATGTTTTACAGCCTTCAAAAGTTGAAGCGCAAATCGTTTATGCGAGTACTTTTACGCCACAGACCAGTCAAGTCTTAAAGGTAAATTTGGAGACTTGTACGACTGCCCCGCTGGTTGACATACCCGCAGGCACGTTGGATATGTGTATTGCCCCGAATGGTTTAATTTATGTAGTCCACTCCGCCATTCAAATCGAATCAGTTGATACTTTAACTGGTACGATTACACCCGTTGCAACGTTGCCGAATATTGCAGCAAGTGGACTGGAATGGGGCGAAGATGGTTTTTTGTATGCCATAAGTGCTTTTATTTTCAAAATAAACCCAACCACTGGCGTTGTGCAAAATATGGGTCAGTTTCCTGCCGGATGGGTTTCCACAGGTGAATTGGTGTATCTTAATGGTATTTATTACGGAGCGATGAATACACCGCAAGGTTGGAAATTGGTAGATGTCAATCTGAACAATCCAGCGGCTTCGGCGATTATTACGAACATGGTTATGCCTTTCGCAGGAGGCGCATCCATCAATCACCCTACTTGCCCAAAATTAATTTGGTTTGTGTACGACACTACACCGCCGTCGGAAGTCTGGGAATACGATGTTAACACGCAAACCTGGGAGGTTGCTTGCAATAATATACCGTTCATTATTGGTGGAGGCGATTCGCCAAACGATTATTCTTTTCCATTTTCTTGCCCCTGCACGACGAATGCGGGTAACGTGACGACCCAAAGTTTTAACCTCTGTGGCACTTCATCAACGGTCACTGTGCCATTTACGGGCGGTCAAATATTGGATGCCGATGATATTTTGCGTTACATCTTATTTGAAGATTTGAGCGACCCCGCAGGCAGTATTTTATCTCAAAGTGCCGCTGCTGTTATTGGTTTTGATGGAAATACGATGGTTATTGGTCAAACTTATTACCTCGGAAGCATTGCAGGAAACAATTTGAATGGCTTGGTTGCCCTCGACGATCCCTGCTTGGACCTGTCTGATGATTTTGCCCAAGTGACGTGGTTGGGCTTGCCTACGGTCAGTTTTTCAATTGCACAAAATGATATTTGTGCGGGTGAATGCCAAGATGTGGCTGTAACCTTCACGGGTTCGGTACCCTTTAATCTGACGTATAATTCACCCCTGGGGCAACAAACACAAATATTTGGGACAAATTCCGGCGTTGTATCGATTTGTCCTCCTGCGGGATTTTTGGGTCTTTTAACGGTGGAAGCGATTAGTCTAACGGATGCGAATTGTATTTGTGAGTGATTTTGCAGACCGTACTGTAAACGTTTCGTTGACCAATCTCTACCAATTCCCGCGCCCATTCCCCCGATAATCACAACTAATAAAAATGAATAAAATCCAAACAATGAAAAACACAATAATTGGAATATTGCTGATTACGGGCTTGAACAGTTATGCTCAAACTTCGCCTGAAAAATCAGATTTTGAGCAAATAACAGAAACGCTGATGGACTACATTGAAGGAACAGCAAATGGTGAACCTGAGCGGCTAGGGAAAGCATTTCACCCAGATTTTAACCTGTATACCGTAACAAAAGATAGCATCTGGATACGGTCGGGAGCCCAATATATTTCTGGTATTAAAACAGGCGAAAAAAGCAATAGGATTGGTAGAATAATATCTATAGATTACGAAAAAGATGCTGCAATTGCAAAAGCAGAAATAGTAGTACCCAATTGGAGAATTTTTACAGATTATTTTTTGCTGCTTAAATATGAGGGCACTTGGAAAATAGTGCAAAAGAGTTACACTTGGCGTGAATACCCAAAATGCGAAGAGAAAAAGTGATCAGTGGATATTTTTCAAAAACACCATAGAAAAGGGAAGTATCCCCCAAAGGACACTCCCCTTTTTCACCATTGCACTACTGGCAAACGTACTCATACCTAAAATTCGATACACGCCCGTCGGCGTATCGCGTGGTCAGGCTGGTCGTATACCCTTGAGCATTTAAAACCCGGCTTTCATCTTTATTTGAACTGGGGTCCACCGCGCCATCGGCATTGGTTAAGGTAAATTCGATGCGGTTGTGAATCCATTGGTAGGGGAAAGCATCAACGAATTGCCGGCCTGAAATTTTGTCGTCGCGCTTCCATACTTCTGTTTTTGTGACTTTACCTGCTTTATCAGTAGTCACCGATTTGCTACTGCCATTGGCATCCAAACACTCAATACTGACGACCTCCTTCAGGTTGCCGCTGCCGTCGTATCTGGTTATTTTGGTGATGACACATGGAGACGCCGGATTGTTTTCATAAACGCTGCGTTCTACCAATACCGGTGTGGCACCATTCATATCAAAACGCTCCACGGTTTGCACATATCCTTTGGCATCACGGCTAAATTTGTTGACGAATACCTTTTTTTCGATGCTGTCTACCAAACGTGCTTCAAGTATTCTTCCTTCAGCATCCGCACGCACTATGATCCGGTGCGTTTTAAGTTGACCGTTTTTATACTCCTTGCTCTCCTGAATATGTCCTGCTGCGTTAAAGCGCGTGGTGTAGAATAACTGGTCGTTTTCATATCCTTTTTGAACAAGACAGATGGGTTTGGTTGGTACAGGGTTGGGGCGTTCTACTACTGCTGTTTGTGCAGAGGAAATGCTGACTGCGGCACACAACAGCACCGCGATAAAAAATAGATTTCTCATTTTAAAAATATTATGATTGGTTGAATGAATGACCTTGTTAATCAATTGCTTTTCGGTGGCGTAAACTCCCAGCCCTGTTGCCGCATTACCGGCGCTTCGTTGTAGTAATAGGTAATGCGCCGACATTTTCCATCTACCATCTGACAACTAATGTGATATCGGAAGGACTCCTTGCCGCCGTCTTTACGCACAGCGGTATGCTGGTTCCACTCCAAAATCCAGTCGCCTTTTAGTCCCCCTTCCGGTACGTTTACCGGCAGAATGGCACCGTTGCCCACCTTAACACTGGTATACTTATCGCGGCTGGCCTTCTGACTTGCCACCAAATCGACAACTTTCATAGAATCTTGGGGTCCCACGCCATACGCCATGGCATCAGCGGTAAAAAAAGTCAGGTAAGCGGCCCAATCGCCGGAATTCCAGGCCGTGCGGGCCGCTTTGAAATTGTCAATATCGCGCTGGGCATTGGGGTGCGCTACGGTTTGTGCAGCGGCAATGTTGACTGCGGCACACAACAGCGCCGCGAGGAAAAATAGATTTCTCATGTTTGAAAAGTTTGTTTATTATGTGATCATCGGCTCCTTCTGGAACTGCAACAAAGGTGTGGGTAGGCCAGTGCTGTGGGCTACCAATCATCGTTCAAACGCTACCGTTGAGGTTGCGTGTAGGAAATTTTCTTTACTGATTATGATGCCCTGGAGGAGGCGACCGGAATATAACTACCTTATTATGAATAGATTAGATGTTGCATCAGGAAACTTGGAAGGTCTTGCACATATTATTCGCCTCCGCCCCGCGCCTTCAAGGGCCGCTCTCCAAATTCTTCAAAAAATGCATCGGAGAAGTAGTTGAGCGAAGAAAAACCCACCTCGTACGCAATTTCAGAAACCGTGCGCGTAGTGCTCAGCAGCATTTGTTTGCCGTGGTGCAAACGGATGGAACGGATAAACAGGCTGGGCGACTTGCCCGTCAATGCTTTGATTTTACGGAAAATCTGGCTGCGGCTCATAGCCAAGGCGCGTTCGAGTTGCGGCATTTCAAAATCAGCGTCGGAAAGATTTTTTTCCACAACCGCTCGAACCTTTTGTAGGAAGCTGTCTTCCGGGTCGGGTTCCTCAACAGGGGGCACTGTGGTTGAAAGCACATTTTGCTGGTACTTAGCCTGTAATTTCCGCCGTGATTCGAGCAGGTTCTCCAAGGTGACCAGCAATTCTTCCTGATTAAAAGGCTTGGATAAATAGGCATCGGCACCTTTGCGCAGTCCGGTCAGCCGACTCTGAATATCGGCCTTTGCGGTCAGCAAAACAATCGGAATATGGCTCGTGCGTTCGTCGTTTTTCAAGTTTTCCAATACTTCAAAGCCGTCTTTATACGGCATCATCACGTCGCTTACGATGAGATCGGGCACGTTTTCAAGCGCCATGTCTATGCCAGCCTGTCCATTGTAGGCGAAATCGAGGTGATAATGTTCTTGAAGGCAGGCACTGAGGTATTCCACTACATCCGGGCTGTCTTCCACCAAAAGGACGGTGGGCGCGGTGAGGGGGTGACTTTGCATCGGCTCTGCATGGCGGGTTATTGGCGGTTTTGCAGGGGAGGGCTTCCAGGCTTCCAACCTGAAGTTGGGCCCTGAAGGCGCTAATACACTGTTATTGGTGATCGGCAAGCGCACCAAAAAAGTACTGCCCACGCCCGGGGTGCTTTCCACCGAAATCTCGCCGCCCATCGCTTTGACCAATTCGCGGGTCAGCGAGAGTCCAATGCCTGTCCCACCTGCCTTGGCGTGTTCCTGGTTCCTGGCCTGAAAAAATCGTTCGAACAAATGCGGCAGTTCCTCGGGAGGGATTCCCGCACCTGAATCGGTCACCGAGATATTTAGACAAGGCAGGTTTTTAAAACCTGCCAAGTCTACACCAGCCCGAATGACCACTTTGCCGCCCGATGGGGTAAATTTGATTGCATTCGACAATAAATTGTGGATGATTTGCAAAAAACGCTCGGGATCGTAGTCGATTACAATTTTCGATTGTTCACTTTCGACGCGGAGCATCAGATTTTGCGCGTTGGCCAGCGAGTGCAAACTTTCGGTAACATACTGGATGAACGTCAGCACATCACCTTGAATGTAATTCATTTTCAAGGTATTCGACTCCAACTTAGCCAGGTCAAGGATCTGATTGATGAGTCGAAGGAGGTTTTCTCCGCTGCGTTTGATCAAGCCGAGTTTATTGCGTCTGGGATCGTCGGTTTCGTCTTTTGCCAACTGTTCACTCATCCCCAGCATGACCGTGAGCGGCGTTCTGAATTCGTGGGTGATATTGGTAAAAAATCGGGTTTTGAAGTCGTCGAGTTCTTTCAGCCGTAGTTTTTCCTGCTCGGATAAGCGCCGATTGAGCAAGTATAGATAATACTGCCAGGCTCCTGCTGCCAATATTCCAAGATACAGTAGCCAGGCCCACCAGGAAGTCCACCACGGCGGTCGGATGGTAAAACGCAGTTCGGCGGGCTGCGCACTCCAGATACCGGCGTTGTTGCTGCCCAGCACCTTGAAGGTATAGGTTCCGGGAGCCAGATTGGCAAACTGGATGTTGTTTTTATTCCCTAAGGGCACCCAGTCTTTATCCACGCCCACGAGTTGATAGCGGTACAGGTTCTGTGCCGGATTGGTAAATTCAAGCGATGCAAAATCAAAGGTGAGCAGGTTTTGATCGTGTGTGAGCGTGATGGACGATTGTCCGCTCATATTGAATGGCTGATTATTGACATGCAAGCCAACGATACGGGTTTGAGGAACAAATGGATTAAAACGCAGGCTATCTGGATGAAATACGGTCAGGCCTTTTATCCCCCCGAAAATCAGGGTGCCATTGCGGGTTTTCAGATAACTCGAACTGTTGAATTCATTGTCCTGCAAGCCATCGGCAACCGTAAAGTTCTTGGTCGTTTCGGCGCGCACATCGAAGCGGCACAACCCTTTGTTGGTACTCAGCCAGATAAATCCGGGCCTGGTACCGTCTTTTGGCGTATTTTCGGCCAAAACACCGTATAGTACATTGTCTGGAAGCCCTTGTGCGATGTTGTATTGTTTAAATTGTCCTGTTTTTTTATCCAAGCGGTTGAGGCCTGTATTAGTGCCCAGCCAGAGGTAACGATTGGGTTCGAGCGGATCGTCGGCTGCACTGAGTACCGTATTAGAGGATAAGGAAGCGCGGTTTTTCCGGTTATTGACGAAATATTCAAATTGATATTCTCCATTGGAAGAAACGGCCTTAATCAATCCTTCAAAGCCAAATATCCAAATCGTAGATTCGGCGTCTTTCCAAAAGAAATGAGAAAATTCAGTGCGCTGTTGCAGGGGTGTTTTAAAGGCGAACAGCCGGGATTGCCCTGTGGCTGGATCGAGCACGTGCAAACCCGCCTCACTGACACTGAGCAGCTTGTTATTTGCGTCGAGACATAGTCCTCGCCCTTTCAAGGGAAATGTCTGGACCGCTTTGGTACGAGCATCCCATCGGTACAGCAACGAGTCTACGGCGTACGACCAGCAATTGCCGTCCTGATCATAAAGTACGGTTAAGGGTGGTGTATATATAGGATGAAGCGATGATAGGGACTGATCTGGCGTGCTTTGGTCAAAATAGACGGAATGATATAGTTTGCCAGGTTCGGCTGAAGTGAGGAGTTGGCCCGCTGGTGTCTCGAAGATCTTTCGTTGGGGAATATGGGGAACGCAACTTCGGAAAGTGGGAGCATGAGGGTTGATCTTGACAATACCAAAGCCATCGGTGCCTATCCAAACCATACCGCTCCGATCTAAGAATAAGTTATTAATGCGGCCTTGTTCATACTGCGGAAAAAAGGTTTCTAAAGACCATTGAACATCAGCAGGCTCCTTGTTCAGATACTTTTGTGGCTGGAATTTTTTTAAGGTTTTATCCTGAATGATCCAAAGTGCCCCGTCAAAGGGCCACCACGCAAAATAAGCTCCTGGCATAATTTGCCCTTGTTGCATCCCCGCCTGCTCGTCCCAGATAATGATTTGCGAGCCATTTCTATTAGCAGGATTATTATTATAGACATCCATCCAGATTTTGCCATCTGTATCCTGGATTAAGCGGTTTATTGATAATGTAGCAAACCCCATCAAATCCATTTTTTCGCTACCTTGATTCAGCCGCCACAAACCACTAGTCGTTGCAATTAGAGGTTTATAATTTTTGGTAAAAAGAAGGGAAATAGCCTGTATTGGTTTGCCGAACTCGTCTTTGAAAGCAGGCAAAGGAAACGTTTTACAAGGCGGTTCAATATTGGCGTTACCGGCTTGAAACGCCTTTTCCAACATATCTTTTTGAATATTGAATTTCAGGAGTCGGTCGCCGCCCGACAGGCACCAAATCGTACCGTCATTTTGATCTTCAAATATAGACGAGGCTATAGGTTTCCCATCTTTCATTAAGTGGAAAAAGCGTCCACTTTGCGGGTCAAGCACGTCTGTACCATTCAGGAAATGAATCCATATCCAGCCGCGACTGTCTTCGTACAGCGCATTTACGTACCCTTCGGCAATAGAAAAGGGATCAAAGGGGTCGGGTGAGAACACCTTGAAGCGAGCGCCGTCATAGCGGTTCAGCCCATCCTTGGTACCGATCCAGATAAAACCGTCCCGGCTTTGAATGATATCAAATATCAAACCCTGCGATAGACCATCTGCAGTGGTGAGTTGTTGATAATTCAACTTAACCTGGCTGTGCAATGGAGCGTTGCATAGCAGCAGGAACAGGACTATTAACTTCGTGTTATTCAAACCATTGGAAGGTTAAATTTCACGCAAACATACCCAAAATATCATGTTATCATCAACAAAAATAGTTCTTGCGTGTAGTACAACAGAACGAACTATCTTGTGGCTTATTGAATACACGGCTTATAAACCTGTCTATCAAATTTTAAAACATAAAAACATGTTTTTCAAATCTTTACTTTTTGTATTAATCGGGTTTACCACTTTTTTAAACCCACCCAAACGCGCATTTTATCAAATTAAAATGTACCATATCAGTAGCAAAGACCAGGAAACACGCCTGGACGCTTACCTAAAGGATGCCTACATCCCAGGCATGCACCGCTTGGGCATCAAAACAATTGGCGTGTTCAAACCCGTTGCAGCCGATACGATATCGTTTGGAAAGTTGGTGTATGTATTGACACCCCTCAAAGACCTGCACCAATTGTTGGACATTCCTAAAAAACTCAATGAAGATGCCGCTTATTTAAGCGCCGGTAAAGATTATATTGATGCGGAATACAAAAACCCGCCCTATACGCGCTTTGAAACGATCGTTTTAGAGGCATTTGCAGATGCCCCACAACTTGCGCTTCCAAAATTAAATGGACCTAAAAGCGAAAGGATTTACGAATTGCGCAGTTATGAAGGACATACTGAAAAAATATATCAAAACAAGGTAAAAATGTTCAATGAAGGGGGCGAGGTGAAGTTATTCTCAAGTCTTGGTTTTAATGCCGTGTTTTATGGAGCAGTGATCGTGGGCAGCCATATGCCCAACCTGATGTACATGACGACTTTTGAAAACAAAGCAGCAAGGGATGCACACTGGAAAGCATTTGGGGATTCAGAAGTTTGGAAAAAGATGAAATCAGACCCGCAATACCAGAATAATGTATCCAAAAACACTAGTTTTTTTCTTTATCCTGCGGAATATTCGGATATTTAAGAATGAATTCACGCCATTAATCTAAAGCCTAAGTAGTGTGGTTGAATTACCATCCGATTTGGATATTCGGGATGAATATACAAATTACCTGATTGAAAAATATTGAAGATAACAAATCAATTGCGGGCAGATTTATAGAAAAAATAATACCCACAACATAAAACATTAAATCCGAGTAATATATATTTGCATCATTAAGTGTTTATTTAATATGGTGCCGACGCTTCTGAAACTTTCCAAAACGTTTTCCAACTTATGCAAGCATCAAGATTATCTTTTTCCGGGGTACTCGTAGTACTCGCCCTTTTTTCTTTTGGCTGTAAGTCCGATCCCAAAGTAGAAAAAACCGCAACACCCACTGTATCTACGCCGGTGACATCAAATCCGACCTCGACAGACACCACTGCCGCGGCAACAAAAGAAACACCCACGACCACGACAACGCCGACACAGACACCCACGACAACGCAGACATCCACACCTACACCCACGACCACCAATACACCCACGACCACACCTGTAACACCAACCGAGGATCACGATATACCCGACCGCGTCCTGAGCGAAAATAGAATCGGTACGCAACTGATTCACATCACGGAGTCTATTACAGCCGAAAAACTGCCTTATATCGTAGGCGGGCCTCAGTTACAGGACTGTTCCGGTATCTTCCTCCGCATCACTGACAGCCTTCGGGCCCGCATTCCTGCCCTGGCAAATAAATCGAAATACATCTTCCCGAATGCCAACGAGCACCGCTCCTCGCGTGGCATCGCCCGCTGGTATTTTGAGCACCACAACCTGCACATTGTGGAAGACGGGAAAGCAGATGCCAATCGGATTCGGCCTGGAAGCGTGATGTTTTTTGCCAATACCGATAAGCAGTATTCCAACATGACCATTGATCTCCTGGCCGGCCCACCAAGCGGGGTACCTAAAGGCGTGATCATGCACATTGCCACGGTAGTATCCGTTGTAAAGGATGACGCCGGAAATGTGATCAAATACACCATGATGCACGGCAGAAACTCCAAATACACCGCTTCGCCTACCGGTGGTAACTGCGATTGCGGCGGGACTACTGCCAAACAACATGCGATTTTCCCCTTTGGCAACTACAACCAACAATGGGTAGCCATCGCGAATATTGAGACGCCGGTGCAGTAAAACTTATTTTCACACCAGGATACGCATCTGTATTGGCATAAAATTACCCCATTGCTCCTTTTTGGCTACAACGATCCACGATTTGGATAATTCCATTTTCTTATTTGCCCAGAACTTTGCAGCGTACTAAAAACAAAGCAACATGACAAATGAAAAATGGGGAACCAATGAAATTCCAAGCCAAAAAGGTAAAATTGTCCTTATAACTGGAGCAACCAGTGGAATCGGTCTTGAAGCCGCAAAGGTGCTGAGTGAAAAGGGCGCGAGGTTAATTTTACCGATGCGTAACCTTGAAAAGGGTAAAAATGCCGTGCAGGAAATCAAGCAACGGTTTCCAGCAGCGGAGGTTGCATGCCTACTGATGGATATTTCAGACTTTGATTCGGTTAGGGAATTTGCCGAAAAAGTAAAAACAGAATACACCCAACTCGACCTACTCCTCAACAATGCAGGTATTATGTGGCCCCCTCAACGATTTTTATCCAAACAGGGCCATGATATGCAGTTTGCAACCAATCATCTGGGGCATTTTCTGCTTACAGGATTGTTGCTGCCGTTGATTAAAGCAACGCCAAACAGTCGGGTTGTTACCCAAAGTAGTGTATTGCATAAAAAGACTCAAGGGCAAAACTTTGAGCCAATTATCCAGTTTGACGATCTTTCGTTTTCGCAAAATTTTGACACTAAAAAGGCATACGCACAAAGCAAACTCGCCAATTTGTTGTTCACATACGAACTCGATCGTAGATTCAAAGCATCGCATACGCAAGCAATTGCTACGGCTTCCCATCCTGGCTACACGGCGACCAACCTTCAAAAAGACGCGGGATTTGTGATGAAAATTATGAATATTGTGTTGGCCCAGAAAGTAAACATGGGGGTATTGCCGATCCTCCGAGCGGCTACAGCACCCGATTTAAAGGGCGCGGAGTTTTTTGGTCCAACTAAAATGAACGAATTAAAAGGTTATCCTGCACTGGTACAGTCAAGCGAAACTTCATACGACCCCGCGTTGGCAAAAAAACTATGGGAAGTATCCGAAGGCTTAGTTTCACATAAATATGAATTTTAATATGAAAAACGGAAGCAATATTTTACGGTACCTGCTTGTTGCACTTTTCCTATTGATGGGAACTATGCACTTTATCATGCCTGAACAATATTTGGCGATGATGCCCTCCTGGCTACCTGCGCAACTTGTGCTAATTTATGGAAGTGGTCTGGTTGAAATAGCCTTGGCTGTTCTGCTCATTCCGGTTAAAACACGTGCATTGGCGGCCAAACTTATTATTGCGATGTTGGTGATTTTCCTTTTTGCCATCCACATCCCACAAAGCATTGATTTCTACCAAACTGGCAATAAAAATTTTGTTGCCAGTTTGATCCGGCTGCCTATCCAGTTTTTACTGATTGCATGGGCCTGGCCTTTTACGAAAGAAACAACCGCAACTACGATCTAAGCGTTCAGCATGCCTATGAACGCTGCCTTTGAGGCCTCATTTAGAATAGTTGGCGCTCCTGATTTTACCTAAATTTGAACCATGAAAAACGATGTAAAACATACCATCGTCCATTCAATCTCTGAATTACACCGGTTGATGGGTTTACCCAAACCCTTGCACCCGTTGATCAGCTTGGTTAATATGGATGAAGTACCCAAGTCGAGCCACCCGGAACCCGTTCAGTTTGTGCTTAATTTTTTCGGTATCTCTATGAAGCGCAATTTGAAAGACAAACTCAAATACGGACAAGGTTATTATGATTTTGACGAAGGGGTATTGGCCATGACGGCACCGCAACAGGTATTATCAGTCAGTAGCACCGAAAACTATGAAGTTTCGGGCTGGTGGCTGGTTTTTCATGCTGATTTTATTTTGAACTATCCCCTGGCTACCACCATCAAAAACTACGGCTTTTTCTCTTACGCGGTAAAAGAAGCACTGCATCTTTCGGACAGAGAAGAAACAATGCTGGAGGGGATTTTTAAAAGCATTGAGCAGGAATATCAAACCTCTATCGACCCATTTAGCCAGGATGTGATGGTTGCTAACCTTGATTTATTACTCAGTTATTGCAACCGATTTTACAACAGACAATTTCTTACCAGAAAATCGGCAAGCAGCGACCTGTTGGTCAAATTAGATAATATCCTAACCAATTACTTCAACAGCGCAGAAGTAGCGCAACGAGGGCTCCCTTCTGTTCAGTACGTTTCAACACAATTAAATGTTTCTGCGCATTATTTGAGTGACATGCTGCGCACCATTACCGGGCAGAGTACGCAACAGCACATTCATAATAAATTGATTGACAAGGCAAAAGAAACCTTAACAACTACCAATTTATCCATTAGTGAAATTGCGTACCAATTAGGCTTTGAGCATCCGCAATCCTTCAACAAGTTATTCAAAAGTAAAACCAGTAAAACGCCCATGGCATACAGGGCATCCTTTTATTAGGCGCTTAATCCGCCAGGCCTACCAACCTCATGTTGCTTCAATACACCCCAGCAATGCGTAATACCCCTTACTTTGTGTCAATTTTTTCAAAAAATTACCCTTATTTTGTGCTTAGTTTACTAATAATTGCCCTTATTCTGTGTCATTATTATAACCAATTACCCTTATTCTGTGCTAAATAATTCAAAGCATGGATCATTGCGACCATGACTTGGCGGTCCGCCTCTTTGCCGGAAATATCGCCCTCCACCCGGCCACAACGCAGGCAGGCAAAACCTATAAACTACTCAATCTGCCCTACTTCCTGGGCGAAAAACTGCCGGAATATCTGGCCTGGATGGCGCTTAATCCGCCAAGCCTACCACCCAAAGGGTAATTACCCGTTCCGCATCATTGACCGTAACCGCCAGGTCTGTCGGATTGACCAGGTTGAGCAGCACGCTGTTGTCAAAGCCTTTGAACAAGCGCAACTCTTGAGGCGCGTAAGGATCACTGTGATAGTCGAAAAACAACTTGGTTTCTACCAACATGCGGTCGAAAGAAAACCAATTATCGGCATCCACCCGGAAAAACCAAAGTGCGAACGCAAGGGCAGCTTCTGGGGTATTGTTGGAATAGGTATCGATATAATCGGTTAAAATGCTGCTGGTATTGCGCTCGGCCTCCTCGCTTGTAGATCCCTGGGTTTCCATTGCGGCCCGGGTAGCCAGTTGGTGTACGGCTTTGCGGAAGGCGGTTGCATCATCCACTAATGCGCGGTGCGCTTCGTCGGTTTCGGAAACATATTCGTACCGCAGCACCGTCCAGTTCTCGTACAAAAGGCCTTTTTCGAACAAATTGGACTCAAACGCTTCCGCTGCAGGCCGACCAAAGGTGTAAAAAAGGTCTTCGATCTTGTCGGGGCCCACACCGGGGATCGCATCAATTTGTTCGATGGAGTCAAATCGGAAAGAGGTGAGGTTGTTGCGCACTTCGAGGATGCGCTTGGCTACTTTCGTGGTGAAAACCGCCGTCTCGTTGTCGCCCGGATCGTCTTTTACCCCTTTAACAATTTCAAATGCGGATTGAACGCTGTTGAAGAAGCGAACGATTCTGTTCGCCGTGCCGAGTGTTGTTTCTTGTTTCATGCAACAAATATAGTCGGCAGGTGTTGATCCAATCAACGCGTTTACAAGAGTTAACGTAAAATTTACAAGTGTGGGAAATGAAGCATTTAGTGTAAGTTTGGCTGAAATAAATAGGGCATCTGTCCCCGCATTCCAATGAAAATCAATAAACTTGTTATGCCATGAAAAAAACGCCGCGCTTTCGTATCCTGCTGTTCCTATTAGTTTGCTCGGTGCCCTGTTTTACGGCATTGCAGGCACAAAGCTTTTTATTTGGTTATCCGAATATCGGGGGGGGAGGCGCCATCATTAGCATAAATTTAAATACCTGTGAAGAAACCGTAATTTCGACGATTACGCAAGGAGGCAACTTTACGGATTTTGTCATGATGCCCAATGGTGCTATTTATTTGCTGGGCTTTTCAGGCAGTACGCCTGCGGTGCTGCTGCTGGATGCGCCTGCTGGTACCTGGACGGTGCAAACAGTACTGGCCAGTCCGCCACAGGGGGGCGGCATGCTGGCACTCAGCGATTCTACCATTTTGATTTCAACCTTGGACAACTTTTATATTTACAATACCAATACCAACGTTGCTACCAATATTGGGAGCATCCCTGGCTTTACCGGTTTTGGAGAAATGTTTGAATACAACGGGGAGATCTATATCACACAAACCGGTGGCGGCAATTATCCCTCTGGCACTTACATCCTCAACCTCAGTCCGCTCACACTTACACCCACCCCTTTACAGGGCGAGGTGTTTACCAGCATTTGCAATAAGGTTATTAGCCCTAACTATCCCGTTGGAGTATTCAATATGACAACAGGCACCATCAACCCGCTGTGTGAGACTGTCTTTATTGGGGGCGGAGGTGGTTTTGGTAGTACTGCCTCCAACCCGCTGAACGCTACGGGTCCCTTGTGCGATTGTACAACCGACGCTGGCACCTGGGCAACCAATCCTTCGTTCATTCGTGTTTGCATTACCAAAACCTTTGCTCCGTTATCGATATCGAAAAAAAGCGTGGCATCGCGAAAGTGTTAACATCGCACAAACAGACCTTTTGGGCAGATAAAGTTATTGTGGCCAATGGTCGCGATACCCAATTTTTATTTCCTGAACATTACCATGGTGCAGAATTAAAAATCAGCAAGTTGCAAATGCTGCGCCTAGCTCCACAGAAAAAATTAATCAAGTCGAATGTATTAACTGGCCTGACCATTCGCCGTTACGATAGTTTTAAGTCCTGCCCCTCTTTTTCTAAAATCACCACGACAGCCGAACAAGCCGCCCTTCAAAAACATGGAATTCACATTCTATTCAAACAAGCAGATGATGGATCCATTATTCTAGGCGATTCACACGAATACGTACCAGCACACAAACAAGCGGATTTTGGATTTGAAATCTCGACGGAAATCAATGAATTAATGCTTGAAGAAGCGAAAAAAGTTATCCAATTGGAAAGTTGGCACGTAGAATCCTCCTGGGCCGGATTTTATTTACAAGGCACAAAATCAGAGGTCTTTACCAAAGAAATCGACAATGTCATTCACCTCATCAATGGCATCGGTGGAAAAGGCATGACCACAAGCCCTGGATTTACCCAAGAATATATTCAAAATCTCTATCAAAAATAGATGGTGAATTTTTCATGCGAGTTCGCAAAGCCCACGGCCTGATAAAAGGCATGGGCTTTTTTTCTTCGTTTGTTCGAACATACCTCAATCGACTTAATTCCACGTGGCTCAATGCGCACGCGCAATGCATCAATCAGCGCCTGACCTATTTTCTTTCCTCGCTGTGCCTCTGTCACAATCAATTCTTCAATTTCGTATACCCATCCTTCGTGATGCAATAAGCGCTGGCCTAAACAAGTAATAAAACCAATCACCTTTCGATCCACCTCGGCGACTAAAAAAACAGCCTTGAAGAATCGCTGGTTGATTGTTTGTTAATGCTGGAATCAGAACACGGTTTCAGCAGTTTTGCCGTGTTTGCTCATCATCATGAAAACAAAGGCTTGTCACTTGCCGAACAAGTCACAGGCAGACAAAAACGGGTACGCTTTCAACTGTATGTGTCGGTGGCGCAATTACCCGCGTTATTAGCACAACTAAAAGCTGATTTTGCTGGCGCGGGAATTCAATATTGGGTGTTACCTGTGATTGAACATGGCGTGATTTAAGCGATATAGCAAGCGCACTATAAAATGATGATGTGGTGTTCAAAATGGAGTCCAATAGCATTAGCTATTGACGGGTAACAAGAGCTAAAGCTCTTTTATTCCAACTTATCATTTTATTATGCGTTAGCTATAGCATCGCGTTTATTCCTTCATGCTTTGACTGTTCGACAAATTCACAGCGCAATGAACATCATCATTTT
>CAIVGO010000514.1 GCA_903905445.1 uncultured Bacteroidota bacterium | reverse complement strand
TGGCATTGGCAGTGTTGGATGTACCGGCACTGGATTTCGTTGTGTTCGTTTTTGCAGATTGTGACTTTTTGCCTTGTGTGCAGGAAACAGCCAACATACAACCAACGAGTATAGTGAGGATCAAATATTTCATTGTTTTTCTATTTTAGAACAAAGAACGAACAATTTAGCGTCTTCTTATACCTGGAAGGCAATTTTATCCTTCAACTTTTGGGCCTACTTGCGTATTTCCAATAGGTTTCCAGGGCCGAGATCCAGGCAATGGTGAGTCCGGCTTTCCCATCTAAAAAGCCTCTTTTGATCACATAATTTCGGATAAATTTGGCCAAAGGGCTCAAAAACACCTGAACCCACCAACTGCGTTTGCCTTGTTGTTGGCGTGCAAGTGCGGCAATTTGTGCATATTTTTTGGCGCGTTCATAGTGTTCTTCGACGGTATAATAACTGTAATGCAACAAATCCCCTTTAATCCATTGCGCCGTTATTCCTGGCTGCATGGCCACTTTGTCGTGCGGATTCTGGCCGCCCCAACTGCCCTTACGTCGGTCGAACAAACGCAATTTACGGTCGGGATACCAACCGCTGTACCAAATCCATTGTCCGCAATAATTGGTGCGTCGGTTCATGCTATAGGCATCGAACGCCCAGGTTTGTTTCACTTTTTGAATCGATTCCGTCAGGGCCGGACTCAGGGCTTCATCTGCATCCAGGGAAAGCACATGCGGGTAATGCGCCTGCGTGAGTGCCCAGTTTTTTTGTTCAATATGTCCTTCGAAAGCGTGCTGGACAAACCGAGCGCCTTTTTCACGACAAATTGCTTCCGTCTGGTCGGTCGAAAACGAATCGACCACCACAATTTCATCGGCGATCGCTTGTACCGAATCGATACAGCGGCCGATGTTGCGGGCTTCGTTGAAGGTGATGATCACGACGGATAATGGAACCATAGGCAGGCAAAGGTAAACCCGGTTTTTCAGGTTTTTAGGTGCGATTGCACGACTCAAAACAAACTCACATACCCGAGGTGAAATTTCGTGGATCTAAAATCGACACCCTGCCCAATATCCTGCCGTCCAACCGCAATAGAAATGCCAAAAATGCCCGCTTTTGTTTCAAAATTCATCCCAACCCCCAAGCCTAAAGGACGGCTAAACAAGCGGGTGCGGTAACTAACATTTTCGATATACGCATAATCGGCAAACGCAGAAAAATATGCATTGAGGCCCAGTAACAACCGTGCCTCGGCGGTTAAAATGGCAAAACGGGTCGCAAACAAACTTTCCTCATTGAATCCGCGCAACCGTTTATTGCCCCCCAAACGATATTGTTCGTTGGTAAATATCGGCTTGTTGGAAAATAGTCCACCTGCGCGCATGCCTAATTTGAGGGTACTCCGTTTAAAAAATGGCAAAAAATACTCCAATTGCAACTCGCCCCGATAACGGGTTACTTTACCCGCCAGGCTGTCGTATAAACTTCCATAATTAAACGCCGGTATTTCACTCGATTTAATGGCCTCAATTTGGTTGTTGCGCAAAACATTGTTGTAGCCCGCTACCCCTTTGATGGAAATGGCCCATCCTTTGCGCGGATTGAACCGGTAATCAAGGCGGTTTATTACGGCCTCGATGCCAAATCCGTTTTGACGAAGATCGAGGTTGGTGGGCAATTGTTTGGTTTGCTGGATGCTTAGGGTGTCCACTTTTTGAAGGCTGGAACTTTTATTTTCCCAAAAAAAGCGCAAATAATCGCCTCCCGGCAAAAAATATTGAATCCCCAGGTCGCCTTGGGCATCCACCCAACTACTATCGCGGCGGTAAATGCGCAATTGGCCATCTACCCCAAATGCGGTCCCAAATAAATAGGGCAAGCCGGCACTGACTTCCAGGCGTTGGGTTTCGGGGCGCAGGCGTTCGAACTCGATCGACATGCGCTCGCCCAGGTTGAGGGCATTTTGAAACGCCGCATTTAAGGTGCCTGTCAAGAGGGGCCGTCCGTCCGACTGAGGCAAGATACCAATGATAAAATCGAAACGGCTGGCGCGTTTTTTATTTAAAAACAGGTTGATGGTGGCCTCTTTTCCCGTAAAATTGATGCTGGGGTTGCCGGTTTGTTCTACAAAAGACAAGGTACGGAGCTGATCGCGCAAACGAAGTATTTGAGCGCGGTTGTACGGACTGCCTTTTTGGATGCCCAGGAAATTGCGGAGATACGGTCCGGGCAATTTCAGATCACCCACAATTTTGAGGTCTTTGTAGGTAATAAATTGATTGCGGAGGATGGTCAGTTGTGCGGTAATACCGCCGTTTGTATCAATTTGTATTTGTTCGAGTTGAATTTTGGCAAAAGGAAACCCGTTGTTTTCGGCTTGTTCGAGCAACTGGCGTTGCAGTTGCAGCAGTTTTTTATAGTAAAAGGGCGTGCTGCGGTATAGTTTTTCTCGAAAACCGGAAGCGACGAGCCAGGCTTCATTGGCCTTATCCTGACTAGCCAATAGCCGTACCCAATGCATAGCAGGACCGAGGTACAAATGCGCCGTGGTTGTTCGGCCGGTTTGTGTAAAAGTATCGATAGAGGCCGTCAAATAACTGCGTTCCTGAAAATATTGCACCAATTGGTTGCATAAAGCGGCTGCCCCCAGCGAATCAGGCGTTTCAAATTGCCACCGACCATCCTCCAAGAACTGCGGCGGTTTGCTAAATTCCTTGATTTCGGCAACCGCTTTGGTACGTGCTTCTGGCACCACGGAGAGTTGCAAACGGTAGGGCTGTTGGGCTGAAAGAAGCCCCGCGCAAAATATCAACAACAGCAAAAACGCAATATCGAGGGAAACAGGAAAACAGCGCATCAACAAGGCAAACAGATCAACCGGGAAGCGCGGTGCGTCTCGCATCTTTTCCTGCTTGATCTTGTTACGATTGTAGTACATATTCATTGCCCGGCTGTTTCAACCCGTAAGCGCTATGACGCAGATTGTTGCCGCTGCGTTGTCTTTAATGTAGACGAATGGTCTATTTTTTTAACATTTCTTTAAATTTGCGGCATTAAACAAGATAATCCCAACGCAGTCTAAAGCACATCCTCAAAAAATTCATTCCTTTTATAACCGATTAAATCACACACCAAGCCCGTTCAACGGGGCAAAACCATTTAACACAATGATGAAACTGATCAATTTCGCGCCCAAATTGCTGATGCTTTGCGCAATGACACTGTTCACCCTTTCTTTCACAACCGAAAACAACGCCTTCAAAGGTCCCTGGGAACTGCTGGGCATGCGTAAAGTAAATTATTCACTGGATCGCGACGAAATCATCGTTACCCGCGCAGAAGGTATTTTTACTGCTTTGAAAGTAAAGGTAAAAAAAGCACCCATCAACATGCAAAAACTGGTTGTTACGTTTGGCAACGGCGAGGTAGAAGAACTGGAACTGCGCAACAATTTTGCAGCAGGCAGCGAAAGCCGCGTAATCGATTTGCCAGGCAACAAACGGGTGATCAAAAAAATCGTTTTCTGGTACGATACCAAGAACATTGCCAACCGCAAGGGCATTGTTGAAGTTTGGGGTCGCCACTAAATGGAAAGCAGGGGCCGCCTCAAAAATTTCCTCTTTGAGACGGCCCCAATTTTTTTAAAAATAAGTAGATAAACCGAACTGGATTGCTGCCGACTTAGAGGGCAAATTTCCCAGAAAATCGGTCTGTTCCTGAAAGCGGTAATTTATCCGAAATACGGTTTTATCGCTTGGCCGGAAGGAAATACCGGGTACGATGGCGCGCACATGTTCTGCAATGTCTCCGCCTGTTTCTACAAAAGCATCCTGGTTGTAATCTACATATTCCAGACGCAACGCCAGGTTTATTTTCGCATTTTCCCAGCCCAACATGGGTCTTTCAATGATCGTTCCCACCACATCTACGTAGGCGCCCATTTGGGTTTTGCCATAAGTTTGAATATAGGTATCCGGTACATCTAATTTTACTTTCGCCAGTTCACCTTTGATATTCAAACGATTATGCAAAAAACTGCCTGTGTAGTCTACCGCAAAAATGGCTACTTTTTGTTTGTCGGCTTCCCATGCTGAATAAACGCCAGTGAGGTAGGAAACGCCTAATTCGCCTGCCAGCCTGTTTTTGAGGGCTAATTTCCCCGTATAAGTTGCTTTGCCGCTAAAATTATCCACGCCTGATACACCTTCCGGTAATGCCGTGCGCTCCAGCGTATTGTCTATGATTTTGTCGTTAAAACCGTTGGTAGCGTACAATTCATACCCCAACACCCAATCTGTTCCCTTGGTTTTGCCGTATAAACCAAAGCCAGCATTTGAAAAAACACCGGGAATAATCGTGGTTGCACTAAGCGGACGATCCACAAATTCATAGTTCGGTCCGTCGTGATTTTGATTAAACGCACCGATCGGATTCAAGACAAGCCCCCCTCTAAGGTTAAAAAGGGGATGTAATTGCACATCCAGCGCGGCATACCGCAGTTGAACCTGTTTGAGGTTGGACGCAAAGGTAAGTTCGGATAAAAAACGCATCTTTTGATTGAAGCGGGAACTTACAAACAAGGTAAAATCGGGCATTTGAAACGAAAAGCCGGTTTTGCTGCCGTCGGAACCGCCATAGTAAGTATTTACATCCAAATATCCGCCTACGGCAAAAGGCAATTTGTTGTTTTGCAGAAAGGGCCGATTATAAATGGCATCACTTTGCAGCAGCAGGCCGAAGGTATCTTGCAAAGGTGCCGAAATTTGCGCCCGGGCTTGCTCAGTTAAAAACAAAAAACCCGAAACGATTACAAGCAGAAAAAAGGGTTGGTGCTTCATATTAAAGGGAATTTAAGAATTTTAAAATTGCGTTTTTATCTGTGCTCGACAAGGCTGCGTATTTATTTTTACTGTTTTCGCCCTCGCCCCCGTGCAACAAAATAGCGGCCTCAATGCTGCTTGCACGGCCATCATGAAGCAGGTAAAACACCCCACCTTGTGCGTTGGGCGAAAGACCCAGGCCCCAAAGCGGTGCAGTGCGCCATTCGGAGGACTTGGCAGAACCTTCCGTGTAGCCATCATCCAGGCCAGGCCCCATATCGTGCATCAACAAATCGGTATATGGATGAAATTCCTGTTCAGAAAGACCTGCTATTGGCGCTGGCCCGGTTTTTAGGGTCTGTTTATGGCAAGATTCGCATCCAATTTGGACAAACAGCGCGCTTCCTGCCTGCACCGTGGCGTCCTCGGCATCGCGCTGGATCGGGACTTTTAGGGTGCGCAGGTAAAATACCAGGTCGTTTACTTTATTGATCGTCACTTCAGGTTCAATGGCTTGCAGGGTAAAGGCATCGATCGGCTCATACTCGGACGTAATCCCCATGTCCTGGTTGTATGCATTTACGGTTTGATGCAGCAAATCGTAGGCTGCCGCTTTTTTACCAAAACGGGTAATGTATTTTCCCGCATTTGGAATCGCATTCGACTTAATCGCCACATAAGGGGGCAAATTCGAATAATTAGGCACGCCTGAAACACCGTCGTTGTTGGCGTCATTGGGATCGGCCAAGGCTAAGAGGGTTGCATCGGGCACAAATTCGAGGAATCCCAAACCCGTGTTGGCAGGCGGTGTAAACTTGGCAAAGGTCGCCCCGGCAGGAATCGACTCTGGCTCGTACCCTGGTAGCGCCCGACTTTGCAACTGTGGTCCGCCTCGCTCCATAAACTGATTACCACTTTCATCGGACTGACCAAAACGGGTGAGGGTGGTAAATGGGTGCCCTTTACCATCTCCGGCGTGGCAACTGCCGCAACTTGCGGTCACAAACACAGGTCCCAGGCCTGTTTCGGCAACAAATACTTCCTGAAATGCATCATCGCCTCTTTCAAACTGTGCTTCTTGATCGGTGGTTAGTCCATCAATGGTGCCATCGAGCAATTGATCTTCCGGTAAACCCGTGGGTAAAATTTGCTCGCAGGCAAAAAAGTACCAACTTGCGAAAAACAGAATCGGTAAAAACAGGATTTTGCGCATAAAAATCGTATTAAGGGTGAAAAATGTGATTGCTAGTTGTGATTGCTAGTTGTGTTTGGTTTGTGTTTGGTTTGTGTTTGGTTTGTGTTTGTGTTTGGGCAATAAATTGGCTGGCCTATTATGGTTGTTTCATAATGGCCGAGTTTGGCAGGAAATGCTTTTGGAGATGTGGTTGGGATTTGGATGCCAGCTTGTTTTAAAACCTGTGCGGAGTCGTTATTTTTTTCCTAAAAAATACGATATTTTATTATTTTATAATTTGATTAAGGCGATTTACACCAAATAAAAATCCGATATTTAGCATTTTAGCAAACTACCGTATAATAATTAAATAAAATTTATTCATAATAAATGGCCCATGGCGTTCTAAATGGAATGCGGGCGTTGCGTGGTTACATCAACACATTCTATCGATTAGGCAAAAACACGACGCACCAAGCGACAGCATTTAACTAACTTTGCGGCGTATACCAAATTACGTCCTCACCATGCAACAGGTCGCACCCTACCTTCCCAAAAACAAAGTCCGTATCGTTACTGCCGCCAGTTTATTCGACGGACACGACGCCGCCATCAACATCATGCGGCGCATCATGCAAAGCAGTGGCGCTGAAATTATTCATCTCGGCCATAACCGGTCTGTACAGGAAATTGTCGATTGCGCCATCCAGGAAGATGTGCAAGGCATCGCCATTACCTCTTACCAGGGCGGACACGTTGAGTTTTTTCAGTATATGTACGACTTGCTGAAAGAAAAAAATGCCAGCCACATCAAAATTTTTGGCGGCGGTGGTGGCACCATTTTACCTTCCGAGATAACGGTGCTGCAAGATTATGGCATTACCCGCATTTACCATCCCGACGATGGCCGGCGCATGGGTTTGCAAGGCATGATCAATGATGTGCTCGAAAAATGCGACTTCCCGGTGGGCTTTTCCCTCAACGGCGAACTGAAACACTATCAAGAACACGACGCAGGCAGTGTCGCCCGACTGATTACCATTGCTGAAAACAATCCCGATTTTTTCGAATCGGATATTCGCCCTACCCTGCTGAATAGTAGCACGACTTCTGATAAAAAAACACCCGTTTTAGGCATTACGGGTACAGGTGGTGCTGGGAAATCGTCGCTGGTGGATGAACTCATTCGCCGTTTTTTGCTCGATTCCACCGATAAATCGATCGCCATCGTTTCGGTCGATCCATCTAAACGAAAAACCGGTGGTGCGTTGCTGGGCGACCGAATTCGAATGAATGCCCTGAACCCGGAACTCGCACGTGGACGGGTGTACATGCGCTCGCTCGCGACCCGCCAAAGCAACCTGGCCCTTTCCAAATATGTACAATCGGCCGTTGAAATCCTGAAAGCAGCGCATTACGACCTGATTATCCTCGAAACGAGCGGTATCGGGCAAAGTGACACCGAAATTGTAGACCACAGCGACCTGAGTTTGTATGTGATGACGCCCGAATTTGGCGCAGCCACCCAATTGGAAAAAATTGACATGCTCGATTTTGCGGATGTCATCGCCATCAACAAATTCGATAAACGCGGCGCCCTCGATGCCCTGCGCGATGTGCGCAAACAAGTGCAACGCAACCGCAATGCCTGGGATACCGCCGTCGATGAAATGCCGGTATTCGGCTGTATCGCCAGCCAGTTTAATGACCCCGGGGTAAACCAGTTGTACCGCCGTATTATGGATTTGTTGCGCGATAAAACCGGCGTGGATTTCCATACCAACATGGCCATTGGCAAAGATCAATCGGAAAAAATATACATCATTCCGCCGCAACGGGTGCGTTATTTATCCGAAATCAGCGAAAATAACCGAAAATACGATGCCTGGGTAGAAAAACAGGTGGGGATTGCCCGCAATTTATTTGCGCTCAAAACCAGCATCGAATTGTTGAATGCCCGCAACGATGAGCCCGCCAAACAGGTCATCGTGTTGCTGGAACAACAATTCGAAGACCTTAAAAAAGACCTCGACGGCGATTGTCTGCGCATCCTGGAACAATGGGACGCCAAACGCGCCCGCTATGCCGCCGACGAATATGTGTACATGGTGCGCGATAAGGCGATTAAGGTAAAAACGTATACCGAAAGCCTCAGCCACACCAAAATACCGAAAGTTTCGACCCCGCGTTTCAAAGATTGGGGCGAAATTCTGCGCTGGAGCCTGCAAGAAAATGTACCTGGCGAATTTCCTTACACGGCGGGTGTATTTCCGTTCAAACGCCAGGGCGAAGACCCCACGCGCATGTTCGCGGGCGAAGGCGGACCCGAACGCACCAACCGGCGCTTCCATTACGTAAGCAAAGGATTGCCCGC
>CAIVGO010000513.1 GCA_903905445.1 uncultured Bacteroidota bacterium | reverse complement strand
TGAATTCCCCTTTGGCTTCCGGGAATTGGAAGGCATACACTCGCGCACCGATTTCGATTTAAAAGCACACACCGAGCATTCCGGCAAAAAAATGCAATTTTTCGACCCGGAAATCAACGAAAGTTATGTGCCTTTTGTCGTAGAAACATCTGTTGGTCTGGATCGGATGTTCTTATCCGTACTGAGCAATGCTTTGGTAGACGAAACGGTACCGGATGCACAAGGTGAAGACAGCACGCGTACGGTGTTGCGCATCCCGGCTGCGTTGGCGCCTGTGAAATGCGCGATTCTGCCGATTGTAAAAAACAAAGAAGAATTAGTAGGTAAGGCCCGCGAAGTGTACGACCGTTTGAAGTTGTATTTCCAGTGCCAATACGACGATAAAGACGCGATTGGTCGCCGCTACCGCCGCCAAGATGCCATTGGCACGCCTTATTGTGTGACTATTGATTTCGAAACCATTGAAAATGATACCGTTACGATTCGCGAGCGCGACAGCATGACGCAGGTGCGCGTACCTGTGAGCGAAGTAGCCGGTATTGTGAGTGAAAAAACAGACATGCGCACCTTATTGGTATAAGGTAGCGGGTTTATATAATGTAGGGTGGGGAGTTGAAACTTAGAGTACAGCCAAAGTGTTCAATTCCCCACTTGCTTTTGCCAATTGTTCAACAGCGCGATCCAGCATGCGGTCTTCCAGCAATTGTGCAAATGCCTCAAAATAGGCAATTACATCTTCCCTTTTATTGCGTTTTAGCCAGCGAAATCCACCCGCCAGGTTTTTCAGCACCGTTTTATCACTCAGATACTCCAGGTGTTGTACATCACTGGGTTGCAAACCGGCATCCATCAGTTTTTCGAGTACCAAATCGATCGGAGCGCCCGAGGTCGCACAAAATGCTTCGGCAAGTTCGGTCCATTCACCGGCACTTTGATGGGCAAATTTTTGAATTTCCTGATCGGTAAATGGCGTCAGAATTTGGGCAAGGTTGCCGCAATTGCATTGTCCGTGGTGCCCCCAGGCATAAGGCGCACCGTTGGCGAGTTGTTGGGCTGCCGTGCGCAGTGCATCAATAAGCTTTTGATTTGGTAAAGCCATAAAACAGTTATTTTAGTGGTGCGTGAAGGTAAACACGAATTTGGGGTTCCGGTTTAATAAAATGTCGCTTTTGCGCAAACTTGAAAAATAATCCCGCCAACATCATAAAATCGACGACATTTGATTAATCTTGTACTTCCTATTTACCTAACCCAAGCGCTTGTTTATGAAAATCAAATTTACACTTTTGCTGAGTGGTTTTCTGCTCGCTTCCGCCCTGGTTTTCGGGCAATCTGCCAAAGACATCACGGTTCCAATCGCAGCCGATGTGAACCCGAGTCCGTTGAGCGTGATTGTCACTTTTGAAAACCCAGACACCTCGAATATCCTTATCCTGCGCCGCACCAAGGGCCAAACCGGTGCCCAATGGGTGCAGGCTTACAGCCAGGCCAATACCACCATTACCGGCATTATTGATAATTCGGTGGTGGCTGGCCAAACCTATGAATATGTAATACAACGTACCAGAGGCACCCTCAATGCCTATGGATATGCGCATGTTGCTGTGGGAGCCGCGGCCGTGGATAACCGAGGCAAAGTGCTGGTCATTGTAGACTCTACCACCGCAGACGCCCTGGGCGTAGAACTGGTGCGTATGAAAAATGACATGCGTGGGGATGGCTGGGTGACAAAACCCGTCAAAATTGGCCCTTCCGCCACCGTTACTTCGGTAAAAAACCTAATCAAAGCGGAATATAATGCTGATCCAACCAACCTAAAAGCAGTGTTTTTGATTGGTCGGGTTCCGGTTCCGTACAGCGGAAGTTCGGCTTGGGACGGCCATCCTGAACATGCAGGCGCCTGGCCTTGCGATAATTATTATGCAGATATCAATGGGGTTTGGACCGACAATACAGTCAATATTTCAACCGCTGGACGGCCACAAACCAACAATATCCCGGGCGATGGCAAATTTGACCAAAACTTTATCCCTACTCCCACAGAATTGCAAATTGGCCGCCTCGATTTTCGGCGCTTAACGCAAGGAACGTTTGGGGCTACTGAAATCGAGTTGCTGCGCCGTTATTTGGATAAAAACCACAAGTTTCGCTCCAAACAATACGTTCCAGACACCAAAGCAATCATTGACGATAACTTTGGCTATTTCAGTGGAGAGGCCTTTGCTGCCAGTGGTTTCCGGAATGCCTATCCAATTGTAGGCGATGAAAATATCGTATTGGGTGATTTTTTCAACGATACGGATGCCAATTCCTACCTGTTGGGGTATGGCTGCGGCGGCGGCAATTACCAGGGTGCGGGCGGTGTCGGCAGCAGCAGTAATTTTGGGGCCGATTCTGTCAATATCGTGTTTTCTAATTTGTTTGGCAGTTATTTTGGTGACTGGGATTACGATACAGATCCATTTATGCCTGCAGCCCTTGCTTCTAAAGGCAGTATCCTGACCTGTGGTTGGGCCGGACGTCCTACGTTTTTCCTGCATTCCATGGCTTCGGGTGAAACGATCGGTTATGCGATGAAAGAAACCCAAAACGCACCCACTAACAACGGGTTTTATGGTAGTTTTGGCGAAGGTGGGGCGCATATCGCTTTGTTGGGCGACCCAACTTTACGTGCCTTTGTGGTGGAACCGCCGACCAATTTGGCAGTTACTCAAAAATGCAACAATGTAAATTTGACCTGGACCGCACCGGTGGACACCAATATTATTGGTTATTATGTGTACCGCAGTACTGCACTCGACGGTCCTTATACCCGCGTTACACCCAACTGGTTGACGACCAATACCTACACCGAAACCAGCCCAGGGGTTGACACTTTTTATTACCAGGTGCGTTCCTTGTATATTGAGTACACTGCGGGCGGTGGTATTTGGATCAACAACAGTATTGGCCCAATTGAACAGGCTGTAATTGTTGCCGCGACCGCGCCGGTAGTAACCGCAATTGGTGGTGCCATAACCTGCATCCAAGACGAAATAACCCTGAATGTAAGCGCCACCCAAGCGATCCAATCCGTGAGTTGGGCTGGTCCGAACGGCTATAGTTCTAATGTACAAAGCCCAAGCGTCAGTGTTGTTGGCCAATATACCGTAACGGTAACGGCACAAAATGGCTGTAC